>PXAW01000227.1 GCA_003567055.1 Hyphomicrobiales bacterium | reverse complement strand
ATCCAGCAGCAGGATCGCATTCGCCCGCCGAGCAATGCCATGGTCCTCGCGTTGGCTGCGGACGCAGGCCTCAAGTTCACGGCGTTCTGACAGGGAAAGGAAGCCACGGCGGATCATAAAACCAGCTGAATCGCTTCGCAGCTGCGCGTCAACCCCAAATTCGGCTTCCCGACGACTCGGAGTATAACAATAATTTTTATATATATAGAAAAATTACTCAAAAAAATTCGTATTTATTGGTTAAGCGAATAAAATTGCACGAATTTACGCAGCTTGAAAAGCGGCTTTATTCTGAGATATTATTGAATATTGCAAGGTTTGGGCTTCGAAAAATCAAATAACCCGGCGCAGACAGGGCGAGCCGCCTGATGCCTGCGCCGGAAGGCTACCATGATCGTCAGCGTGCCAGTTCGGCGCGCACGGTATCGGCCAATGCGTCCAGCGTCTGAGCCGGATCGGCATCGGTGTCGAGCACATCGCGCAGGGTGCTCATGATCGTATCGGTCACGCGCACGCCACGTTCCCCGGGATAGGCGAACCAGGGACCGAGGAAGGCGACCTGGTCGCGCGTCGCCTGGTGGTTGGGGTTTTCCGCATAGAAATCGCCGAGGAATTGCGGATCATCGGCGGCGCGCTGGTTCGTGGGCGCGTAACCGGAATTGCGCACGACGATCGCCGCGCCCTCTGGGCCGGCGGCAAAGGTCATGTAGCGCCAGGCCGCTTCCTGCTTGGCTTCATCATCGGTGATCATGACGATGCCGGCGCCACCGGTGGGGAGCCAGCCGTTTTCGCGATCCGCGACGGGGAAGGATGCGACGCGCAGATCGAAACGATCGCCGACGCCGTCTTCCATGCGGGCAAGGAAGGCGGAGGAATCGAGCTTGATGCCCAGCCGCCCGGCCTGGAAGGATTGCTGCGCGGCGCTGCGATCGTAGGCAGGCATGCCGGCCTCATCGCGGAACCGCGCCAGCAGGGCAGCCGCCCGGTGGCCGCGCTCGTCGTCGAACAGAACAACTTCCTCGGCCTCGTCCATCAGTTCACCGCCGAAGGAGCCGACGGCTGCCTGCCACATCCAGTCACTGCCCCAGAAATGATAGTAGATCCCGTCGATTTCATCGCCGAGCGCGTCGATCTGCGCACCGAGCGCAATCAGGTCGTCCCAGTTGTCGGGGAAGGCGTCCGGGTCGCCGCCGGCCTGCGCGACGAGATCGGCGTTGTAATAGACCACGGGCGTGGAGGCCGCGAAGGCGAGGCCATATTGCGTGCCCCGGACCTGGCCAAGGCCGAGCAGGCTGTCGGTGAAGCCCGCCTCGGCAAAGGCTTCCGGATCATCGATGAAGGGCGCGAGCGGCTGGGCCAGTTCGCGCTCGGCCAGAATGCGGATGCGGTTGAGGCCGACATAGACGATATCGGGCGTATCGCCGCTCATGGATTCGCGCAGAACGCGCTGTACGCCGTCCTCGTAGCTGTCGGAGGGTGAGCGGAAGATGACGCGCACATCCGGATTCTCTTCCATGAAGCGCGCGGCGATTTCCTCCTGGATGCCGCCGAACACGCCGGGCATCGCATAGTGGACGACGATTTCGGTCTCTTGCGCCTGGGCGGGGAGCGCAAAGGCGCCCGCGATCAGCGCGGCGGCGGCGACGCTTGTCGAAAACCGTTTCATTGGTGAACCTCCTGGTCGGGCTTGTCTTTCGACGAGGTGCCCTGGCGGTCAGCCCTTGACGCCGCTCAGGGTGATTCCCTCGATGAAACGCCTCTGCGCGAGCAGGAAGACGATCACGAGGGGAGCCGTGATGATGGTGGTTCCGGCCATGAGAGCGCCGTAATCGGAGCCGGCCTCCTGGTCGCGGAAGAAGAGAATGCCCAGAGGCGGCGTCGCCAGCGCCGTATCGGTCAGCACGATCAGCGGCCAGAACAGGTCGTTCCAGTTGGCGACGACGGAGAAGATCGAGAAGGCGGTGATCGCCGGCCAGGCGGTAGGCACCACGATGCGCCAGACGATCGAGAATTCCGACAATCCGTCGACCCGCGCGGCATTGATCAGATCATCCGGCACGCTGCGGAAGAACTGTCGGAAGAGGAAGATCGCGAAGACCGAAACGGCAGAGGGGATGATCAGGGCCCAGTAAGTGTTGAGCAGCCCCAGATTGGCGAATGCCAGATAGAGCGGAATCGCCGGGACATGCGAGGGGATCATCAGCCCGACGAGGACCATGCCGAAGACGATCGTGCCACCACGAAAGCCGAGCTTCGCCAGGGCATAGGCGCAGGGCACCGCCGTCACGATCTGGAAGAACAGAATGCCCGTGCAGACGATCACGCCGTTGAGCAGGAAGCGCAGCATCGGCACCTCGGTGAAGGCGCGGGCGTAATTCGCATAGGCGTTGAAATCCTCCGGCCACAGGCTGAACCCGGCGGCGAAGATTTCCGAGGGCGATTTGAGCGAGGTCGCCACCATCCAGACGAAGGGCGCCAGCATCACCACCGCGCCGGCCCCGAGCAGCAGGATGCGCAGCGCCTCGAGAGCGATCATGCGAAGCCGGCGCGCGCTCATGCGTAATGCACCCGGCGGTCGATCACGCGGATCTGGATGAGTGTCAGGATCAAGATGAAGGCGAGGAAGACGATCGTCAGCGCCGCACCATAACCGGCGCGGAAATAGACGAAGCTCTCGCGATACATGGTGAAGAGCAGAACCTGCGAGGCGTTGCCGGGCCCGCCCTGGGTGAGCACGGCCACCGATTCGAAGACGCGGAAGGAGCGGATCGCGGTGATCACGATCACGAACAGGGTGGTCGGGCCGAGCATCGGCCAGGTCACGGTGAGGAACTTGTCGAGCGGGCGATGCGCGCCATCGACCTCGGCCGCCTCGTAGAGATGCCCCGGGATCGCCATCAGGCCGGCGAGGAAGAGGATCATGTTGTAGCCGATCGTCTCCCAGATCCCGATCCCGGCGAGTGTGAACAGAACCAGCCCGCGATCCGTCAGCCAGTTCGGGCCCGCCAGCCCGACGAGGCGCAGCATCTCGTTGACCAGACCGAGATTGGGATGGAGCATGAATTGCCAGACCGTCGCCATGGCAACCAGCGTCGAGGCGACCGGCAGGAAATAGGCGGTGCGGAAGAACGTGCGCCCGAAGCGTCCACCCTGGATCAGCAGCGCCACGGCGAGCGCCAGCGCCACCGAGACCGGCATCACCACACCCACATAGACGAGCGTGTTGATCAGCGACCGCCGGAAGACCGGGTCACCGGCCATCTCGGCATAATTGTCGAGCCCGATGAAGGCGAAGCTGCGTGCGCCGAACCCCCAGTCGGTCAGCGAGAGAAAGCCCACGGCGAGGGTCGGCCCGATGAGCAGCGCCAGCATCAGGGCCGTTGCCGGGGTCGCCAGGGCAATCCCGGCAAGGCGATCACGCAGCCGCGCCTTCCCGCCCGATGGTTCGTTCCGGGGCGCGGCTTGCTTCAAGACTTGCTTCGCGGGTACCGCAGATATCGCCGGCGCAGGATCAGCCATGGCCTTCACTCCGCAGCGGCAGGAAGGCGGGCAGCGGCTGATCCCGGGTGGCACGCGCCTTCTGGAAGCGGATGCGGGCGCCGTCGGGGTCGAATAGCAGAAGAGCCTCGGGCCGCGCCGTAAGGCCGATCGTATCGCCGGTTGCGAGGTGGTCGATATCCTCGGGATGACAGCGCATCTGCACGACCGGCAGGTCCGGCAGATCCGGCGCGAGCGAGAGGATGGCCTCCGCGCCCAGGAATTCGATCCGGGTGATGCGTCCTGCAACGAGTGCCGCGTCGGAATCGGCAATCTGCAAGGCCTCCGGGCGGATTCCGCAAATGCAGCGACCGGTCATGGCGACGGCGTTCGGTAGCGTGACCCCGCGCGTGCCGATCTCGAGGCGAGCGCCCTCGAGCCGCGCCGCCAATGCGTTGATCGGTGGCGAACCGATGAAGCCGGCCACCCGCAGATTGACGGGATCGGCGTAGATCTCCCGTGGCGGCGCGACCTGCTGGATGACACCATCCATCATCAGGGCCACCCGGTCGGCCATGGTCATGGCCTCGATCTGGTCATGCGTCACATAGATCGTGGTGACCCCCGTGCGCGCATGCACGGCGACGATCTCCTCGCGCATCTGTCCGCGCAGCTTCGCATCGAGATTGGACAAGGGCTCATCAAGCAGAAAGACGTCCGGATGCCGGATCAGCGCGCGCCCGACCGCGACACGCTGTTTCTGCACGCCGGAGAGCTGCGCCGGCTTGCGCGCGAGCAAGACTTCGAGACCGAGCATCCGCGCGGTTTCCCGGACACGCCGGTCGATCGCGGCGCGTCGGCGGCGATAACCGGGCGTGAATCGGCCGATGAGCGGCAGGCGTTGCCATGCGGCGAGGTCGCGCATCGCAAGCGGCAGCGCGAGATTTTCGTAGACGCTCATATGCGGGTAGAGCGCGTAGGACTGGAACACCATCGCGATATTGCGCTCGGAGGGGCGTTCGTGGCGCAGGGCGCGTGATCCGATATGCAAGGCGCCCGCGCTTTGCGCATCCAGCCCGGCAATGATCTTCAGAAGTGTCGACTTGCCACAGCCGGACGGGCCGAGCAGGGCCACGAATTCGCCGTCGGCGACCTCGAGATCGATCCCGCTCAAGGCCTGATGGGCATCATAATGCTTTGCGATTCCCTGCAGGGTGACAGCCGCCATGAACGCTTTCCGCCATGCGCCGATCGGCGCTTTTTTGGTAGAAAACGTTCATAATGGCTCTTGATGATAGTTTAATGACAAAGCCCTCGCCCTTCATGCAGGCGGCATCTCGACCGTGTCACGGCTGAAGACCCGCGCGGCGAGCCGATCGAGCGCGTCATCGATATCCGTGCACCGGATTGCGCCCTCCACATCGGGAGCCGCGTCGAGGGTGAGAACGAGGCGCCCGTAATGCAGGCCGAACGCGATTTCGGACAATGTGCCGTACCCGCCGCCGACGGCGATCATCGCGAAGCAGGCGCGCGCGATGATCGCATTGCGGGCATTGCCGATTCCGGTGGCGATCGGAATGGCGACGTAGTCGTTGGCGGCGCGCCAATCCTCGTCCGGCAGCAGGCCGATCGGCAGCCCGCCGGCCTCGGCATGCCCGCGACAGACGGCCTCCATCACGCCGCTCTTGCCGCCGCAAAGCAGTGTCAGGCCCAGATTCGCGAGTTCGCGCCCAAGTGTTTCAGCGATCGCGCATTGCCCGGGTGTCGCCTCCCGTGGCCCGATCACGCCGACAGGCAGCCTGCGCATGGGCGCCGTCTCATGGAGGTGGTGCAGGGCGTCGCGTACGTTCATCGTGCGCAGATCTGACGGGTCGCGGGCATCCGTCAATGGGGATGCCGGTCGCCAGGCGAGCTGCCGGGGATCGAACACCGATCCGTCGGAAATGATCCGCCCTTGCGGATCGATCGACAATTCCGTCATGCAGCACCTCGATTCCAGTTCTTCGCCTGCCGGAGCATCGAACGCGCCATCCGGTCGGGCCTCCATTCTTCTACGCAGGAAAAAACAGGGTTGTAAATATTCTTCCATGGGCTCATCTCTTCCAAGACAGCCGCAACGATTGGTGAACGGCCATGCAGATCAGTGAATCCGGCAAATCCGATATACGTGTGCTGACCGCGCGCCAGCGTGCAATTCATGACCATATCGCACGCCAGGGCTTTGCCACGCTCGACGCACTGGCCATGCTCTTCAGCGTGTCCGTGCAGACTGTCCGCCGCGAGATCATCCATCTCGACCGTTGCGGGCTGGTGGAGCGATTTCACGGGGGCGCCGGCGCCATCGACAAGGCGCGGCGGCGGGACTACTCGGAAAAAAAGGCCGTTGCGCGCGAGGGAAAGCAGCGCATCGCAAGCAAGATCGTCGCGGATATGCGCAAGAACGAGACCGTGTTTCTCGATGTCGGCACGACGCTCGAGACCGTGGCGCAGCTGCTCGCCGCGCGCGCCGTTGCGCTGCGTGTCGTGACCGCCAGCCTGCCGGCTGCCATGGCGCTTGCCGGTGCGGATCAGGTCGAAACGCATGTCATAGGCGGTATTGTCGGCGGCGCCGACGGTTCGCTGGTTGGAGCGTATACCGCCGAAAGCCTGTCGCAATACACGTTCGACCGCTGCATAATTTCCGCCTCCGGATACGATTCGGGATGGGCGCCGACCGATTTCGATCTGCAGAAGATCTTTCTGAAGCGTCTTGCGATGAAGCGAAGCAAGCTGGCGATCCTCGCCATGGATGGCGGGAAGTTCGACCGACGCGCCCCGATCACAGTCGCGCGTTTGGATGCGTTCGCGCAGCTGGTCACGGATGCGCATCCTCCCGAGATGCTCCTCGAAGCGGCGCGGGGCGCCGCTGTCGGCCTCGATATTTGTGAGATGTGATCCGTGATCATGCCTTGCGGATGATCAGTGCTGCGCAGTTTTTCGCGCCAACACCCGTCAAAGGCCCTGCGGGCGCAGGCATGATCCGATCGCGGGCGCCGGCAGCATCGGTTTCTTCAGGGCCGTCGTTCTCACGCGGAGCCGGGACGGATATCATTGCGCGTGGCCGCAAGCTCCGCGCCCTTCACGGGATGGCCGCGGATCACGGCCTTGTGCAGGTCCTTCACGCGGTCTTCATGCAGGGTCGCGCCGCATTCCCGACAGGCGCTGCGCAGAAGCTCCATCTGCTCGCGGCGGATGCGCACGCCGATCACGCAGGAGACTGTCAGCAGATCGAGCACGCGAGTCTGGCCGGCGGCGTCGAGCGCCTTGAGGTGGCCGCGCATGGCGGGCCAGTCGAGCGCGATGTCCCCGTCTTGGTCGAGCGCCTCGCGCAGACGGGTCATCAGGTAGATCTGGTTGGGATGGGCATCGCGCCCCCGGGTCAGCATCTCGCCGGCGGCGTGCAGGATCACGTCTCTCTCGGTGTCGTCCACATCGTCCGTATCCCGGAAATGCGCGGCGATCAGGTTGTCCACGACGAACGGGCCCAGCGTGCGTACCCGCGCCTCCGTCATGATGCGCCAGACGATATAGGCGTTCCAGACGGCATAAAGCGGGCCGGCAAACAGCGGAATCATGCCGCGTATCGCCACCCGCGCCGCCACCCTGCGCAGAAAGACCCGCAAGAGAAAGCTGCTGACGCCGACCTTCAGCTTGTAGGCGATATTGAGCGCCGTCAGTTTCCAGTTTGCCACATAGGCATAGGGGTCGATCCCGTAGACGCGCACCTGCGGGCTGGGAAATTCCAGTGCCGCCCGTGCCAGACTGTGGGAGAACAGCCCCCGCGCATCACCGCGCGCGAGTTGCAGGCCGGAATGTTGCGTGACACGCGCGATGCCGCTCAATGCCAGCCCGTAGAGCAGGGCGATCTCCACCGCACTGACCAGGCCGGCAAAGGCGTAGAAGGCGAGCCAGTAGGGCAGCGCCTCCCGCCAGCCGAGATCGTCCATCCCGTCGAAGAGGCCATAGCGCATCCAGATCTCGGCCCCGCCGATCAGCCCGCCCGAGACGATGCCCGCCAGCGCCGACAGGATGATGACCCATTTCGTGACGCGGCCGATCTTCTGCACGCTCTCGCGGGAGGGATGGTCTGCCGTATCGCTCCCGGCGCCGCGCTGTGCCAGATAGGCGGCGAATTTGCGCTCCAGCAGGTTCGGTTCGGGGGAGTAGATCTCAGCGGCTGACACTGTCACCTCACCTGTGTTTGGGGGCCGCACGGCGCAGTGTCGCGGGACGGTCGAATGGCGGTCCTCGATGGAGGTGCGGACGCGCCTCGTTGCGCGGCATCGCGCATTCCGGGCGGGCCTCTAGGTCACCTTCTCCCCGAGCGTGTGTTCCACCCAGAGCTTTTGCACCGCGATCATCGCCACGATCGTGAGCGGTGCGCCGAGGATCAGCCCCATCACGCCGAAGACGAGGCTGAGGAGCACCTGCACCGAAATCAGCAGCGCCGGTGCGAGATTGACGGCCTTGTGCTGGATCATCGGCACCAGGATGTTTCCCTCGATATTCTGGATCACGATGTAGCCGATCAGCACGATCAGCCCCGTCTGGACCCCCTCGGCAAATCCCACCGCCACGATCGGCACCGTCGCGACGAGCGGGCCGAGGAACGGGATGAAGGTCAGGAGCGCCGTCAGTACTGCCAGCGCGAACCACAGCTCGATGCCCAGAAGGAAGAGCCCGAGCCCGACCGTGACCCCGAGCAGCGCCATGGAGGCGAGCTGCCCGAGAAACCACCAGCGCAGCGCATGAGCAAGCGCGGACAGCGTGTCTTCCACCATCGGTCGACGGTCCGGCGGCACGAGGCGCACCGCCCCTCCCCGATACAGGGCCGGGCTCGATGCGAGAAAGAGCGTGAGCACGATCAGGATGACGATGCTCGCGAGCGCGCCGACCGCCGACATTCCGTAGGTCATCGCCTGCCCGGCCATGTCGCCCGCTGCACTGGCGAGGTCTCCGTTCTCGTCGTCACTCCCCTCGATCAATCCCATCGCGCCATGTTCCTGGAGCCAGGCATGCACGCCTTCGATGAAGGCGATCACCTGCTCGCTCACCTGCTGGAACTGCTGGATGAGGCGCGTCGCCGACAGGGCCAGCGCAGCGGCAATGATTGCTGCAATGCCGATCGCGACATTAGAGCGCATGCCGACCTGACAGAGTCAGGCCGGGCGCTCTAAGTTATTGCTCAACGCATCATTTTCTCCGTCAGCCGGTATCCACCTGACGGAATGATGCTCTAGTGAGCGCCCATCCGCGAGAGACGCGGGATCTCGCAGCGATCACCCGGGCGAGGCCGTCGAGCCCGACCGCGAGCAGGATGGCCGCAAAAACAAGGAGGATCACTTCCCCGAGGAGGTAGCCGAGCAGGAGAAGTCCCGCCGTCAGAAGGATCGTTTCGGTCGTGAACCAGCGTCGCGAGCCCATGCCTGTCGCCTTTCGCTGCGGCACGGCTGCGCGCCACTT
>PXAW01000120.1 GCA_003567055.1 Hyphomicrobiales bacterium | reverse complement strand
GGACGCGTCGGCTTTTCGAGCCCCCTGGTAAGGGCTTCGAGCTCCTTCTGCATGGCGCGGCCCGCATAGGCCGGGAGCAGATGGGCGAGGCCCTCCGTCGAGGCATGGGCGCGATGGGCCGCCGAGAAGGCGTCATTCACGTAGAGATCGCCGTTTGCGGCGAGCGCCTTGGCGAAGTCCGGGTCGTTGTTTTCCTCGCCTTCGTGAAAACGGGTGTTTTCCAGAAGCACGATCTCGCCGTCATCCAGCGCATCGACGGCTGTCTTGGCCGCCGCGCCGATGCAATCATCGGCGAAGGCCACCTTGCGGTCGAGCACCCTGGCCACCGCTTCCGCGACCGGGGCGAGGCTCTCGCTCTCGACCTTCTTCCCCTTGGGGCGGCCGAAATGCGCGAGCAGCACCACACGCCCGCCCTTTCCGGCAATCTCGCGGATGGTCCCCGCGACGCGTTCGATCCGCGTCTTGTCGGTGACCTTGCCGTCTTCCATCGGCACGTTGAGATCGACGCGCAGCAACACGCGCTTGCCCTGAAACGAGACGTCGTCGAGGGTCTTGAAATCGCTCATCAACAGGGCTCCGGAAGTGTCAGCGGGAATAAGGAATCGGGCCGGCGGACGGCGCCGGGCGACCAGCAGGCCACCCGGCGCATTCATGGCTTCAGAGGGTCTTGCCCATCAGCACGGCGGTATCGGCCATGCGGTTGGAGAAGCCCCATTCGTTGTCGTACCAGGTCAGGATCCGCACCAGCGTGCCCTCGACCACCTTGGTCTGGTCCATGTGGAAGACCGAGGAATGCGGATCGTGGTTGAAGTCGATGGAGACATTGGGCTCGAGCGTATAGCCGAGCACACCCTTCATCGGCCCGTCCGCCGCCTGCTTGATTGCGGCATTGATCTCCTCCACCGTCGTGGCCCGCTTGGCGACGAATTTGAAATCGACCACCGAGACATTCGGTGTCGGTACGCGAATTGCGGTTCCGTCTAGCTTGCCGTTGAGCTCGGGCAGAACGAGGCCGACGGCCTTGGCCGCACCGGTCGAGGTCGGGATCATCGAGACCGCCGCCGCACGCCCGCGATACAGATCCTTGTGCATCTGGTCGAGGGAGGGCTGGTCGTTGGTATAGGAGTGGATCGTGGTCATGAAACCGTGATCGATCCCCACCGCATCGTTGAGGACCTTGGCCACCGGCGCGAGGCAGTTGGTGGTGCAGGACGCGTTCGAGATGACGAGGTGATCCTTCGTCAGCTTGTCGTGGTTGACGCCGTAGACCAGCGTCAGATCCGCCCCCGATGCCGGCGCGGAGACGATCACGCGCTTGGCGCCCGCTTCCAGATGCGCCGCCGCCTTGTCGCGATCGGTGAAGATGCCGGTGCATTCGAGCGCGATATCGACACCGAGCTCCTTGTGCGGCAATTCGGCGGGGTTGCGCACCGCCGTCACCTTGATCGGGCCGGAGCCGACATCGATGGTGTCGCCATCGACCTTGACCTCGCCCGGATAGCGGCCATGCACCGAATCATAGCGCAGGAGATGCGCATTGGTCTCGACCGGGCCGAGATCGTTGATGGCGACGACCTTGATATCCGTGCGCCCGCTCTCGGCGATGGCGCGCAGGATGTTGCGCCCGATGCGCCCGAAGCCGTTGATGGCGACCTTAACCGTCATGACGTCAATCTCCCTGTCAAATCTGTCTTCATCGCGTCGCGCCCGACCGGCCCTCAGCCGTTGTGGCGCGCCGTTACCGCATCCGCCAGCTTCTCCGGCGTGATGCCGAAATGCTGGTAGAGATCCTTGTAGGGCGCGCTCGCGCCGAAGCTCGCCATGCCGACGAAGATCCCGTCCTCGCCGATCACGGCGTCCCAGCCGAAACGCACGCCCGCTTCCACCGCCGCCCGGACCGGCGCCTTGCCGATGATGCGCGCGCGCACCTCTTCCGGCTGCGCCAGGAAGAGATCGAGCGCGGGCACCGAGACAACGCGCGTCGGCGTTCCGCGTTCATCCAGAATCGCCTTCGCCTGCAGCGCGATCTCGACCTCGGAACCGGAGGCGAACAGGCTCGCCTGCGCCTCGCCCTCTGCCGGCGCGATCTCGTAGGCCCCGAAGGCGCACAGATTATCCGCCCCGCCCGTCGCGCGCGATTGGGAGAGACCCTGACGCGTGAGCGCCAGAATGCTCGGCCCGTCCGTGCGCTCCAGCGCGAGCTGCCAGCATTCCGCCGTCTCGATCGCGTCGCAGGGGCGGAACACGCTGATATTGGGCATGCCGCGGAAGGCGGAGAGATGCTCCACCGGCTGGTGGGTCGGGCCGTCCTCGCCCAGCCCGATCGAATCATGCGTCATGATGAAGACCGACGGCAGCCCGGAAAGCGCGGCGATGCGGATCGCCGGGCGGGCGTAATCGGTGAAGACGAAGAAGGTCGCGCCGGCGGGCCGCAGGCCCCCATGCAGGGCGATGCCGTTCATCGCCGCCGCCATGCCATGCTCGCGGATGCCGTAATGGATGTAGCGGCCGGCATAGTCGCCGGGCTTCACCGGCACGGCGGCCTTGGTCTTTGTATTGTTCGACGGCGTCAGATCGGCGGAGCCCAGCGTCAGTTCCGGCATGACCGGGGTGATCGCCTCGAGTGCCATCTCGCTGGCCTTGCGGGTGGCGACCTTGGCGGGCTCGGCGGCGAGCTTGTCCTTGAGCGCCGTGACGGCACCGGCGAGCCCGGCGGGAACCGCGCCCTTCAGGCGACGCTCGAATTCGGCGCGCGCGGATGATTCCAGCTTGCCGATCCGGCTCTGCCAGTCGGCCCGCGCCTGCGCCCCGCGACGGCCGGCCTCTTCCCAGGCCTGCTTGATCTCCTGCGGGATCTCGAAAGGCGCATGCGGCCAGTCGAGCGCCTTCTTGGCGCCCTCCATCTCCTCGGCACCGAGCGGCTCGCCATGGGCCTTGGAGGTGCCGGCGCGGTTGGGGGCGCCGTAGCCGATCGTGGTCTTGCAGGCGATCAGGACGGGGCGGTCGGAGGTCTTCGCCTCCGCGATGGCCTGCGAAATCGCTTCGGGATCGTGCCCGTCGACGCGGATGCCGCGCCAGCCCGAGGCCTCGACGCGCTTGATCTGGTCGGTGGAATCGGCGAGCGAGAGCGGCCCGTCGATGGAGATGCCGTTATCGTCGAAGAGCACGATCAGGCGGTTGAGCTTCAGATGCCCGGCCAGCGCGATCGATTCCTGGCTGACGCCTTCCATCAGATCGCCATCAGAGGCCAGAACATAGGTGTGGTGATCGACGAGATCGGCGCCGTATTCGGCGGCGAGCATGCGCTCGGCCAGAGCCATGCCGACGGCGGTGGCGATGCCCTGCCCGAGCGGGCCGGTGGTGGTCTCGACACCCGGGGTGACGAAATTCTCCGGATGGCCCGGGGTCAGCGAATGCAGCTGGCGGAAATTCTTCAGCTCGTCGATGGTCACGCCCTTAACGCCGGTCAGGTGCAGGAGTGCGTAGAGCAGCATCGAGCCGTGGCCGGCGGAGAGCACGAAACGGTCGCGATCGGGCCAGGCGGGATCGGCGACGTCGTATTTCAGATGGCGCGTGAACAGCACCGTCGCGATGTCGGCGGCGCCCATGGGCAGGCCGGGATGGCCGGATTTGGCTTTCTCGACGGCATCCATGGCGAGGGCGCGCACGGCATTGGCCATCTGCGAATGGGAGACGGGCGTCGATGAGGTCTGGTCGGTCACTGGTTCGCTATCCGTTTTGCTCGCGTGGCGCGGCGCATCCGGTGCTGCCGCCTGATCCTCGCAGATCGCGGCGCTGCAAATCGCGGCGCTGCAAGGCGTGCGGGGTGATTAGCATGGCCGGGGCGCGAGTCAACGCCGCGCGCACGAAAACAAACGTCGCGCGCGCGAAAACCACCGAATGGCGCAGTTGGAGATGGCGCGGATGGGGATAGCGCGCATGCGGCCTCGTCGCCCGCGCGCAGTGACGCGCACGGGCGGGCGTCTATGGTGGCCCTTGCAGTTAAAGACGGGAGGAATCGACCATGGAACGGGTTCTGATCACGGGCGGTGCATCCGGCATCGGCGCAGCCTGCGCGGCGCGGGCGCGCGAAGACGGATACACGCCGATCGTCATCGATCGCATCGGCGGCGACATCCAGGCCGATCTCTCCGATCCGGAAGCGACGGCGCAGGCGCTGGCGAAAGCGCTCGAAGGTGGTCCGATCACGCGGCTCGTCAACAATGTCGGCGTGGTGCGTCCCGCCACGCTGGAAGAACAGACCTTCGCCGATCTCGATGCCACGGTGCAGCTCAATCTGCGCTGCGCCATGCAATGCGCCCAGGCTCTTTTGCCGGGCATGAAGGAAGCGGGATTCGGTCGCATCGTCAACATCGCCTCGCGCACGGTGCTCGGCAAGGAACTGCGCACGGCCTATGCCGCGACCAAGGCGGGGCTGGTGGGCATGGCCAAGACCTGGGCGCTGGAACTCGGTCCGCACGGCATCACCGCCAATGCGATCGGCCCCGGTCCGATCCGCACCGAACTGTTCGAGCGCGCCAACCCGCCCGGCGATCCGCGCACGCAGGCGATCATCGATCGCGTGCCCGTGCGCCGGGTCGGCGAGCCGGAGGATATCGCCCATGCGGTGAGCTACCTGCTCGATGCCCGCTCCGGCTTCGTCACCGGGCAGATCCTCTATGTCTGCGGCGGCATGACGGTGGGATCCGCCAGCCTGTGAGGCGCTGGAGCCTGCAAAAGCTTCGATGACGATCCCCCGGCATGAATTTTCTCTTGGTGCGAATTTTCACTCGGTGGAAATTTTCTCATGGTGGAAATTTTCTCTTGGCATGGGGGTGGCGCGTTCGATATAACGGACCCTGCGTTTGAATGAAGGAACGTAGCCATGATCCAGCCGCGCATGAATGCCATTCTCTCCGGCATGCCGACGACGATCTTCGAGGAAATGTCGCGCATCGCCCGCGAGACCGATGCGGTCAATCTCGGTCAGGGCTTTCCCGATGATCCCGGCCCGCGTGACGTGCGCGAGCGCGCCGCCAAGGCCGTGATCGAGGGCTGGAACCAGTATCCGCCCATGCTCGGCCTGCCCGCCCTGCGCGAGGCCGTCGCGGCGCATTACAAGCATTGGCAGGGGCTCGATCTCGATCCGGCCACCGAGGTGATGGTCACGTCCGGCGCCACAGAGGCTCTGGCCGGCGCGCTCATGGCGCTGATCGAGCCCGGCGACGAGGTGGTTCTGTTCGAGCCGATGTACGACGCCTATCTGCCGCTGGTGCGCCGCGCCGGCGGCGTGCCGCGCTTCGTCACCCTGCAGCCGCCGCATTTCGCCATCACCGAGGAGGCGCTCGCCGCGGTCTTCTCGGAAAAGACGAAGGTCGTGCTCTTCAACAACCCGCTCAATCCCACAGGCACGGTGTTTCCCGCCGAGCAGCTCGATCTGCTGGCGCGTTATTGCGTGGATTTCGACGCGATCGCCCTGTGCGACGAGGTCTGGGAGCATATCGTCTTCGACGGATTGCAGCATCTGCCGCTGATCGCGCGTCCCGGGATGCGCGATCGCACCGTCAAGATCGGCTCCGCCGGCAAGATCTTCAGTCTCACCGGCTGGAAGGTCGGCTTCGTCTGCGCCCAGCCCGAGATCCTGAAGGTGCTGGCGAAAGCCCACCAGTTCCTCACCTTCACCACGCCGCCCAATCTGCAGGAGGCGGTGGCCTACGGGTTGTCGAAGGATGACGGGTTCTTCCAAGGGCTGCGCCGCGATCTGCAACGCTCGCGCGATTTCTTCGCCGCCGGGCTGGAGCGGCTCGGCTATCGCGTGATCCCGGCACAGGGCACCTACTTCCTCAATATCGATATCGGCGAGGAGGACGACGTCGCCTTCTGCCGGCGGCTGGTCGGTGAATACGGCGTGGCCGCGATTCCCGTCTCGGCCTTCTATGCCGAGGGCGCGGTGCGCAATGTCGTGCGCTTCTGCTTCGCCAAACGCGACGAGACCCTCGATGCCGCGCTCACGCGCTTGCAGGGACGCCGCGTCAACGCCGCCTGAGCGGGCGGCGACACGCCCCTTCCGCGAGGCGGCAGAGCCCCTGCCGGGGGCTTGTCCCTGCCGGGGGCTTGTCCCTGCCGGGGGCTTGTCCCTGCCCTGCCGGAACTTTGCCCCGCCCCCGCCCGAGACCGGTCCGCAAATCGTCGCGCTTTCGCCGCAAAGCCGGGCGAAAGCCAGGCTGTTGCGATTTCACGACAAAGTGAATGCCGCAAAGCTTGCAGGCAAGACTTCATCAAGGTTGATGAAATCTTCGCTTAACGTCTTCACGCTACAACAGCCGCGACGCCCCCATCGGACATGCGTCAAGGAGTCGGTTTCGTCATGTTTGCTTCCATCAGCCTCACCCGCGGCCTGCGTATCGCCGCGCTCTTCGCCCTCGGTCTGACACTCGCCGCCTGTGCGCGCGGTGCGGAGGATATTGCCGGTGCCGGCGGGTTCGGCGCTGGCGGAGCCGGGACGCCCGGCTCGACGCAGGACTTCACTGTCAATATCGGCGACCGCGTCTTCTTCGACACGGATTCGACCGATCTGAATTCGAGCGCCATCGCCACGCTGAACCAGCAGGCGGAATGGCTGCAGCGCTACCCGCGCTACACCTTCCTGATCGAAGGTCACGCCGACGAGCGCGGCACGCGCGAATACAACTTCTCCCTCGCCGCGCGGCGTGCACAGGCGGTGCGCGACTACCTTGCCTCACGCGGGGTCGACAGCAACCGCATGCGCGTCGTCTCCTACGGCAAGGAACGCCCCGTCGTCGCCTGTGCCGAGCCGGGCTGCTGGGCCCAGAACCGCCGCGCCGTCACCGTTCTCGACGGTGCTGCGGGTTCCTGATCAGGTATGACGCCCCGGGCGCGAATGCATGCCCGGGGCTCTAAAAGGCGGTGCGCGAACGCAACGCCGCCCCGAGCGTGCCCTCGTCGAGATAATCGAGCTCACCGCCCACGGGGACGCCGTGGGCAAGCCGGGTGATCTTCACCGGCAGATGGCGCAGGGAATCGGTGAGGTAATGCGCCGTGGTCTGGCCGTCCACCGTGGCGTTGAGGGCGATGATGATCTCCTCGACCCCCGGCGCGGCTGCCCGCGCGACGAGCCCGGCAATGCTGAGCTCTTCCGGGCCGACCCCGTCCAGGGGCGAGAGCACGCCGCCGAGCACGTGATAGCGCGCATTCAGGACCCCGGCGCGCTCAAGCGCCCAGAGATCGGCGACATCCTCAACCACGACGATGATGCGGGCATCGCGGTCCGTGTCGGCGCAGATGGCGCAGGGATCGCTGGTATCGATATTGCCGCAGACCGAGCAGGTGACGATCCGCTCCGCCGCCGCCCGCGTGGCTTCCGCCAGCGGGGTCAGCAATTGCTCGCGCTTCTTGACCAGATGCAGCGCCGCGCGCCGGGCCGAGCGGGGCCCGAGCCCGGGAAGGCGCGCGAGCAGCTGGATCAGGCGCTCGATTTCGGGCCCGGCAGAGGCTTTCGGCATGGCTGGGGCGTGATCCTCAGAACAGCTTCATGCCCGGAGGCAGCGGCAGGCCCTGGGTGATCTCGGCCATGCGCTCCTGCACCTGGCGCTCGCCCTTGGCGCGGGCATCGTTGACGGCGGCGACGACGAGATCCTCGACGATTTCCTTCTCCTCCGGATTCATCAGGCTGGCATCGATCGAGACGCCGCGCATCATGCCCTTGGCGCTCATCGTCACCTTGACCGCGCCGCCGCCGGCCTGGCCCTCGACCTCGATCTCGTCCATCTCCGCCTGCATGGCCTGCATCCGCTCCTGCATGGCCTGTGCCTGCTTCATCAAACCCATCAGATCCTTCATGATGTTTCTCCGCCAACCCTGAAAATGGTCAAGCCTGCGATCGTGACGCCTGCGCTTTTCGCTCAATAGCAGCTATAAGCGCTCCGGAGAGGCCGGTCGAGGGGGTGCGGCAATGCTGTCGCAGGGCCGCCCGGGCGCCCTTCTCGGCGATTCATCACGACAGCAGGCGAGAAACCTGTTGAACCTGCGGCTTGACCATGGTTCGTCAGCGCTTAAGACCGTGAAAAAGTCGTGATCCGTGATTACATAGAAACGAGTGCGAATCAGACGAAGCGCCCGCCGGGCAGCGCAGTTGCGCGGATGCTTCCCAGGGAAAGATTGATGGCTGAACCAGCAGTATCCCCCGAAGACGACGCCTATGGTGCCGAATCGATCAAGGTCCTCAAGGGGCTCGACGCCGTACGCAAACGTCCGGGCATGTATATCGGCGACACCGATGACGGCTCCGGCCTGCATCACATGGTCTATGAGGTGGTGGACAACGCCATCGACGAGGCGCTGGCCGGCCATGCCACCGAGGTCAACGTCATCCTCAACGCCGATGGTTCGGTCACGGTCAACGATAACGGGCGCGGTATCCCCACCGACATCCACAAGGGTGAGGGCATCTCGGCGGCCGAGGTGATCATGACCCAGCTGCATGCGGGCGGCAAATTCGACCAGAACAGCTACAAGGTCTCCGGCGGCCTTCACGGCGTGGGCGTCTCGGTGGTGAATGCGCTCTCGACCTGGCTGAAACTGCGCATCTGGCGCAACGGCAAGGAGCATTTCGTCGAATTTCGCCACGGTGTGCCGGTATCCCCGCTCGTCGTGGTGGGCGATGCCGAGGGCAAGCGCGGGACGGAGCTGACTTTCCTCGCCAGCCCCGAAACCTTCACCATGACGGAATATGATTACGCGACGCTCGAACATCGCCTGCGCGAGCTCGCCTTCCTGAATTCCGGCGTCCACATCATCCTCACCGACAACCGCCACGCGGAAAAGAAGCGTGAGGACATGATGTATGAGGGCGGCGTCGTCGAATTCGTGCGCTATCTCGACCGCGCCAAGCATCCGCTCATTTCCGAGCCCCTGATGCTGCGCGCCGAGCGCGACGGGATCGGCGTCGAGGTGGCCCTGTGGTGGAACGACAG
>PXAW01000386.1 GCA_003567055.1 Hyphomicrobiales bacterium | reverse complement strand
TCGGCGCCCGGAGCGGATGAGCGGTTTCGCTGGTTGTTCGAGACACCGCCTGCGGATCGCGCCGCCATGGCGAGCTGGGTCGAGGCCGCATGCGCCAAAGCGGATCCGCTGTTCTTCGCGGTGATCGACAAGGCGACGGGGCGCGCCGAGGGGCGGCAGGCCTTGATGCGGATCGACACGACCCACGGCGTCATCGAGATCGGCAGCATCATGTGGGGGCCGGCCCTGCAACGCACGCGCATGGCGACCGAAGCGCTCTATCTCTTTGCCGATTATGCCTTCGGCCTGGGATATCGCCGGTTCGAATGGAAATGCGACGATCGGAACCTGCCGTCCAAACGGGCGGCGCAACGCTTCGGCTTCACGCCGGAAGGTCTGTTTCGCCAGCATATGGTGGTGAAGGGCGCCAACCGGGATACCGCCTGGTTCGCGATGACGGACCTGGATTGGCAGCGCCTTGAACCGATCTACGACGACTGGCTGTCGCCGGAGAATTTCGACGCGGACGGGCGGCAGCGCAAGGCGCTGCGGTTTTGATCCTCCTTTCCTGATCGCATTCACGGCGCCTCGCGCGTATTGTCGCGCAATGCTGGAGCGCGTTCCGACCTGACGGAGTCAGGCCGGGCGCTCTCAGTTATTGTTCGACGCATCATTTTTTCCGTCAGCCGGTATCCACCTGACGGAATGATACTCTAGGGACCAGCCCTGCCCTCGCGTCCCGGCAATGCAAGCGAGCGATGACCAAGGAACTTCCGACATTCCACGCGAAACGTCTTGTCGTGAGACCGCGCACACGCCTTGACCTGCCGGCATGCCTCGCGATGGATCGTGATCCGGAGGTCACACGCCATATTTCCGGGCCATGGGCCGACCCGGATCGCCACGAGGCTTTCGTGCGCGCGCGCATCGAGACCGATTTCGGACCGGGGCTCGGATATTGGTCGGTCGCCACCCGCGAACAACCCGATTGCTTTCTGGGCTGGATCCTCCTGATTCCCTGCGAGGGGATCGATCCGGAGATCGAAATCGGATGGCGATTCGTCAGGGCGGCATGGGGAAAAGGCTATGCGACCGAGGCCACGGCACCGGTTCTTGCGCATGCTTTTCAAGCGGTCGGGCTGGAGCGGGTGGTCGCGGAGATCGATGCCAGGAATATGCGTTCGATCGGAGTTGCGACCAGGATCGGCATGACGGATCAGGGCCGGGTTGAGAAGTTCGGCGTTGCGTATCTTTCCTTCATGATGACGGCGCGGGACGCACTGCAAGGCTCTGCGGGCAAAATACCGCCCGGGTGACGCATCACGGATACCGGGTCGTTATCCGCCAGCGGGCCGCCCCTGGCCACCAGTCCCCAACGGCTCTATCGCTGAACGATTGCTCTGATGCAGGGAATGCCGGCGACACCCCGGTCAGGCCCCGGAACTTTTGCCTTTCGGCGACGATTCCTCCAGTGTCATCGGCATCCGCCGTCCGATAGCCGGCCATGGGCGGATCGCGCGACGTGGCGGCATGTGGCTGAGGATTTCGCGCAGCAGATCGCGTTCATCGCCCGCAACCGGTCGGAGATTGGGAGGGAACGGCCATGGATACGACCGCCAGCGGCAATTTCGGGGTGCGTACCGCGCCGCTTCGCATCGAGACGGTCACCCTCAGGGTGCGAGACCTCGCAGCAATTGCGGAGTTCTATCTGCGGATTCTCGGCCTCACCGTAATCGAATCCGACAAGGCCCGCGTAACGCTCGGCATCAACGGGCAACCCTTGCTGATTCTCGACGGCGATCCGGCCCTCGATTCGCTCAACCCGCGCGAAGCGGGTCTCTTTCATACCGCCTTCCTCTTGCCCGGCAGGGCGGATCTCGGTCGCTGGCTCGCCCATGCAATGCGCTCCGGCATCAGGCTTCAGGGCGCCTCGGACCACATCGTCAGCGAGGCGCTCTACCTCGCCGACCCCGAAGGCAACGGCATCGAGATCTATGCGGATCGCCCGGCGAGAGAATGGCAGACCGCGTCAGGCGAAGTGCGCATGGCAACCCTTGCACTCGACCTCGACGAGCTTCGAGCCGGCGCCGGCGATAGCGTCTGGGAAGGCTTTCCCGCAGAAGGCGTGATCGGCCATGTGCATCTCCAGGTGGGCGATACGGTGCAGGCCGACGCCTTCTATCGGGATATCATCGGCTTCGACGTTTCGGCACGGTATCCGGGGGCGAGCTTCTACGGCAGCGGCGGGTATCACCACCAACTGGCCGGCAATACCTGGAACAGCAAGGGCGCCGGCCGTCGCAGCGAGAATACTGCGGGGCTTGCCCGCGTGGACATCGCGGTGCGCGAGGCCGATGATTTCGCCCGCATCATCGACGATTCCGGGCGCGCCGGACTGCATGTCGCACGCGGCGACGCAATGGTGACGATAGCCGATCCCTGGGGCACGTATCTGGGCCTGAAGCCAACCGGATCGCGCTGACGCTATCGGCCTGCGAAATACCCGCACGCATTTCGCCGAATGCGCGCTATCGCCCCGACCCGGCGCCGATAGGCAGGCCTCTCAGGATCGTGCCGGGCTGCGCTCGCCCGGGCCGGACAGTGCAGCCGTGCCTGCGCGCGCCGATTCGCGCGCGCTCTCGACCTCCTTGCGCAGCGAATCGCATTCGCGCTTGTATTGCCGTTCAAGCTTGCGGTGCTTGCCCTGGACCAGCCAGGCCGCGACGCCACCGATCAGCACGCCGATGGCCAGCGCGACGAACAGCACCAGCCAGAGCGGTGCGGAAACCGCCATGAGCGGGTCGGCTTCGGAGAAGGGATCGAAGGAGATGGTGATCGGCGCACGATTCGCGATGGCGAGCAGGATGATCACGAACCCCACTGGCACGAGGATGAGCGCCTTGATGAAACCCGCCATGTCGTCGCCGTTCCCTGATGCTTCTCAGATCTTCAGCGGGCCGGAGGGCCCGCAGCTGCATTAATCCGCCGCGCGGGCGGCTATGGCGGGACCCGCCTGTTCACCGCCGGAGGCGCCCGCTGCACCGTTGCCGGCGCCGTTGAGCCGCAGGCGCATTTCCTTGCCGGTCTTGAAGACCGGAATCACCTTCTCCGAGACCGGAACCGTCTCGCCGGTGCGCGGATTGCGCCCGATCCGGGCATCGCGCTTCTTCACGGAGAATGCGCCGAAGCCGCGCAATTCCACCCTGTCGCCGCGCGCAAGCGCGTCCACGATCGTATCGAGAATCGCATTGACGATGTTTTCCACGTCTCTTTGATAGAGATGCGGGTTCTGTTCGGCGATCCTGAGGACCAGTTCTGATTTGATCATCGGCGCTAATTCTTTGAATTTTATCTAATTTTCAAGATCAGGCTGCCAGATGGCGAGCAGCCCGTCAAGTTCGATGCGTTCGCGATGACGCGTGAACCCGTAAAGATGACCCGAAAGGCGCTCGAATCCGACCGTATCCGCCAGGAACGCAGCCGCAGCCATCAGGTCGAAGGCGGAACGATCCCGGCGCGGGCGCCAGGTCTCGATCGGCAGATCGGCATCCACATCATGCGCCTCGGCCAGCCATGCCAGCGCGTCATCCTCGTTGCCGAGCGCATCGACGAGCGCGAGACCCAGCGCCCGGCGCCCGATATGGACACGCCCGTCGGCGACATCCGCCGTGGCCTGCGCATCGAGCGCACGCCGCTCCGCGACCAGCTCGCGAAACCAGACATAGGTGTCGTCGACCAGCTCGCGCAGGGCGGCGACGGCTTCCTCGTCGATCTCGCCGGTCGGGCTCGGGGCCGCCTTGAGCGGAGTGGAGCGGATTTCGAGCATGCTGATGCCGATATTGTCGAGCAGCTCCCGGACATTGGGCATCTGGAACATGGTCCCGATCGAGCCGACCACCGCCGTCTCGCGCGCCACGATATGGTCGCTCGCAATCGCTGCGATATAGGCGCCGGAGGCGGCCGTCCCCTCGACGAAGGCGACGACGGGCTTTTCCTGCGCAAGCTCGCGCAGGGCCTGATACAGTTCCTCCGCCCCCGTGACGGTACCGCCGGGGGAATTGATGCTCAGCACCACACCGCGCACGGCCCGCGATTCAGCGATGCGCGCGAGCATCTCCATCTTGCGCCTGTCATTGGTGATGACGCCGGAAATCTCGACCCGCGCAATATGCGCCGTGCGCGTGGAAGCCAGATCGCCGGGGCCGGCTATGCGCCAGCCGACCGCGATCAGAGCGCCGATCAGGGCGGCGAAACCGACGGCGCGCCAGAACGACAGCTTGCGCCGTATCCTGCGCCGGTCGGCGATCAGTTCAGCATCGCTGGCCATGGCGCGCCCTCACTTGCAGCCGATTCGAAAGACGGATTCCGTTATACAGGCCACAGACCACGCGACAAGCGCGGCATCTGCACGAATTTCGGGCCGATCGGGAAAGCGCGCGACCCGGCTTTCGGCTCAGCCCCCGGCGGCGATGCGCAAGCCGCCGGCCGGCACGCGCATCTTGCCGGTTTCCGCCGTCGCGTTGCCCGCCCCCGTATTCCCCGCACCCGCCCGGCCTGCTCCGGAAGCGACGTAGAGCCCCCGCTTCGAGGCATGGGGTGCGAGCGCGTCGGTGAGGCCGATCACGGTCTCGGCAGCGCCGAGCAGCAACACGCCATCGGGCGCGAGCGCAGCCGAGAGCCGGCGCAGCACGTCGGTCTTGGTGGGCTGGTCGAAATAGATCAGCACGTTGCGGCAATAGATCACGTCGAACTGGCCGAGCTGCGAGAAATCCTTGATCAGGTTCATCTGCTTGAAGGTGACCATGGATTTGATCGCCGGCGAGATGTGCCAGGCGTCACCCTTCTGCTGGAAATATTTCAGCAGCATCTGGATCGGCAGCCCGCGCTGCACCTCGAATTGCGTATAGATCCCCGCCTTAGCCTTATCGAGCACTTCGGCGGCGATATCGGTCGCCACGATCTCGATCTGCCAGCCGGCGAGCTTCGCCCGCGCCTCGTCGAGGATCATCGCCAGCGAATAGGGCTCCTGCCCCGAAGAGGCGGCGGCGCACCAGATGCGCAGCTTGCGCTTGCCCGCGCGCGCGGCGAGCATCTGCGGCAGGATCGTGTCCTTGAAGATGTCGAAGGGCGTCTTGTCGCGGAAGAAGAAGGTCTCGTTGGTGGTCATCGCCTCGACCACCGCCGTTTCGAGCGCGCGGTCGCGCCCCTGGCGCAGCTTCGTCACCAGATCGGGCACGCCCGTCAGCGAGAACCTGCGGCAGATCGGCCCGAGCCGGCTGTCGATCAGATAGCGTTTCTCCGCCGAGAGCGAAAGGCCGGAGCGCTCCTTCAGATAGGCGCGGAGAAAGTCGAAATCGGCATCCAGCATTACCTGCTCCCACCCAAATAGCGTCTGGCCGCCCCGGCGATGTCACGCAGCGGCAGAATTTCATGTGCGAGGCCGGCCTTGGCGATCGATCCGGGCATGCCCCAGACCGTACTCGTCGCCTCGTCCTGGACGATCACCGCCCCGCCCGCTTCACCGATGGCGCGGGCACCATGGGTGCCGTCGGATCCCATGCCCGTGAGCACCACGGAGAGGACCTGCGCCCCGAAGATCGTCGCGGCGTCGAAGAAGAGGACATCGACAGCCGGCTTGCAGAAATTCACCGGCGCACCGTCATCGAGGCGCAGCGCGATGCCCGAGCCGCCATTGCGGCGCAAGCCCATATGCTTGCCGCCGGGCGCGACATAGATCCGTCCGGGCTGCAAGGCCTCCCCGTCCTGCGCCTCGGCTGCGGGAAGGCCCGTCTGCGCCCCCAGATGCTCGGCGAAGACGGCGGTGAAGACCGGCGGCATGTGCTGTACGACCAGAACCGGCAGATTGCGCAATTGCGGGCCCAGCCCCGTGAGAAACTCGCCCACGGCGCGCGGGCCGCCCGTCGAGGCACCCACGACGAGCACGCGCTTGGGCGTGTTCGAGGCCACGGGCCGCAGGGTCGGCGCCGCACGGGAAGGCGAAACGGGCGCGCGCGCGGATACGGATGCGGATGCCGGCGCATTCCCCGCCATGCCGGGGCGGGCCGGTGCGGATGCGCCGGAAGGCGGCGCGCGCAGGAACTGTCGCCCGGCGGGTCCGGCGCCCGCGGCACCCGGCGCGCTGCGCTCGACCCGGAAGGTCCGGGCGCCCGACGCGGCCATCGGGCGGGCGCCGCCGGCGCCAGACATCCCCGCAGACATTCCTGCCGACATTCCTGCAGACATGGCCGGCGTCATCGCCGCATCGACGCCGTCACGGTGGCGCGCGGCGAGACCTTCGATCTTGATCATCAGATCATGCCGAAAGGTCACCGAGGTGGAGACGCCGCGATGGCTTTCCGGTTTGGCGAGGTAATCGACCGCGCCGAGAGAGAGACATTTCAAGGAGGTCTGCGCATTGCGCTGGGTGAGCGTCGAGACCACGACCACGGAGACGCCCGGGCATTTCGCCAGCAGCAGCGGCAGCGCGGTGATGCCGTCCATCTCCGGCATCTCGATGTCGAGCAGCACGATTTCCGGCTTGGCACGGGCGATCTGATCGACGGCGACGCGGCCGTTGTTGCATGTCGCGACCACCTTGTGGCCGGCCTCTTCGAGCCAGCGCGCCGTCAGACCGCGGATCACCACGCTGTCGTCGACGACCATGATCCGCATCGGCGTGGCGGTGACGGATCCCTGATTCGAAGCTGTCGCGATGGACATGGACTCATCGACTCCGGTGCGCCGCCCGAGCGGGCCGGCGCGCGAAACAAGCTGGCATGACTGCCGGAAACGACGGCACGGAACGCGCCGGCGCAAAGTGGCGCAAGATTCAGACGAGCCCGACTTCCTGCATCTTCGCGGTCATGATCTCCTTGTCGAAGGGTTTCATGATGTACTCGTCCGCCCCGGCGCGCATGGCCCGGGCGATGTTGCCGACATCGTTTTCGGTGGTGCAGAACACGACTTTCGGGATCTCGCCACCGGGCAGTTCGCGCAAGGCCCGGAGGAAGGAATAACCGTCCATCACGGGCATGTTCCAGTCGAGCAGCACCGCATCCGGCATTTCGGTGCGGCAGCGGCTCAGCGCCTGCTCGCCATCCTCGGCCTCGGAGGTGCGGAAGGAGAGCCCCTCCAGAATACGCCGCGCGACCTTTCGGATGACGGCTGAATCGTCGACGATCAGGCAATGCTTCATCACGCCCTCCTCAGAAGCGTCAGGCTGCGCGGGATTCGACGTCGAAGGCGAGAACCGCATCGACATCGAGGATGATCAGGAGGCGGCCGTCGAGACGGTGGACGCCGCGCGAGAGCTTGACCCAGGCCTGGTCCATGTGGACGGGGCTCGGCTCGTGCGTCTCGGTAGAAAGCTTCATCACCTCACCGACGGAATCGACCAGCAGGCCGTAGGATTCGCCGTTGCGTTCGAGCCCCACGGCCATGTCCTGGGCACCCTCATCGCGATCGGGCAGGCCGAGGCGGCGGCGCAGGCACATGGCGGTGACGACGCGACCGCGCAGATTGAGCAGCCCCATGATCTCGCGGGGCGCCAGCGGCACGGTGGTCAGCGAGGAGGCGATGAAGACGTCGTGCACCCGGTCGATCGGCAGACCGAACATCTGGTCACCCAGCATGACGGTGACGAATTCCTCGTATTCCTGCACCGCGCGCCCGTCGCGCCCGGCATCATTCACGTTGGCGGCCATCATGCGGCTTCTCCCAGCTGGGCTTCGGTTTCGGCGAGCGCGGCGACGAGGCCGCTCCGGTCGAATTTCGCGATGAATTCCGAGATGTCGAGCTTGCGTGCCTCCTCGATCGCCTCCGGCGTGACGGCGGAAGACAGGGCGATGACCGGCAGGCGCGACAGCCGCGCCTGGGCCCGCACGGCACGGATCAGCGCGAACCCGTCGCGGCCCGGCATATCGACATCGGCGACGATCGCATCGATGCGGCGATCGGCATTGAGGGCTGAAAGCGCCTGCTCGGTCCCCGCCGCCGTGATGACACGGTAGCCGGCGGCCTTGAGCACGGGGCTGAGCATTTCACGGAAGAAGGAGGAATCATCCACCAGCAGCACCGTGCGCGCGTTCTTCGGATTCTTGACCGGCGCGCCGGAGGTCCAGTCCTCATGGGCGAGCGGCAGGTAGTGCACCACGTTGACGATCTCGGTGGCGCGCCCGCGTAGCACGGCAGAGCCGAGCAGATCCGGGCGATCGGCCACCAGCTCGATATCGAGCACATCGTCGATGATGTCGACGATCTCGTCGACCACCAGCCCCATGGCCCGCTCGCCGTCGGAGAAGACGACCAGTGCCTGCGGCCCCTCGCTCTTGATCGCGATGGCCGGATCGGCGGGTACCAGCGGCATCAGCTTGCCGCGATACTGGATCAGCGGACGCCCGCCGACCCATTCGATCTTGGCGGCATCGATCTCTTCGAGGCGCGTGACCAGCGAAAGCGGCACCGCCTTGTGGGTCTCGCCGCCACCACGGAAGACGAGCAGCGTCGTCGATTCATTGTCGTTGCTCTCTTCCATATCGTCAGCCGCCTCGACGCCGAACTGGTTGTCACCCGTTCCCTGACCGACCATCTTCGCGATGCCGTTGGGATCGATGATCAGCACCACGGCGCCGTCGCCGAGGATGGTGTTGCCGGAGAACATCGGGATATGGCGCAGCTTGGTCGCCATCGGCTTGACCACGATTTCCTCGGTATGGAACACGCCGTCCACCAGGATGCCGAAGCGCTGGCGACCGACCTGCGAAACCACGACGAAGCCTTCATCGCCCGGATTGGCCTCGGCCCCGTCGAGACCGAGCACCTTGCCGATCGGGACGATCGGCAGAAGCCGGTCGCGCAGGCGCAGGACGGGCGTGCCGTTGATGCGCTCGATCTGGTGATCCGAGCCGTTCTTGACACGCACCAGTTCCAGCACCGAGACCTGCGGAATGGCGAAACGCTGATCCTGAGCCGAGACGATGAGGGCGGCCACGATGGCCAGCGTCAGCGGGATCTTGATGGTGAAGACCGTGCCCTTGCCCTGCTCCGAGCGGATCTCGACAGTGCCGCCGATCAGCTCGATATTGGTCTTGACCACATCCATGCCGACGCCGCGACCGGAAACGGAGGTGACCTGGGCGGCGGGGGAG
>PXAW01000004.1 GCA_003567055.1 Hyphomicrobiales bacterium | reverse complement strand
CGGCGAGACCATGGCCGCGACACCGGGCAAGGTCGTGGCGCGCAACCGGCTGATGGAGCTCATCCAGTACACGCCGACGACGGAGAAGGTGCATCCCGAGCCCGTGATGATCGTGCCGGCCTGGATCATGAAATACTACATCCTCGACCTGACGCCGCAGGAATCGCTGGTGCGCTACCTCGTTGATCAGGGCTTCACCGTGTTCATGCTGTCCTGGCGCAATCCCGGCGCCGAGGATCGCGATTGCGGCATGGCGGATTACCTCGATCTCGGCCCGCGCGCCGCGCTCGATGCGATCACTGCGATCACCGGGGCCGAGCGCGTGCATGCGGCGGGTTATTGCCTCGGCGGCACGCTGATGGCGATCGCCGCCGGCGCGATGGCGCGCGATGGGGACGAGCGCCTCGCCTCGCTTTCGCTCTTCGCCGCCCAGACCGATTTCACCGAGGCGGGCGAACTGACCCTGTTCATCACCGAGGGCCAGGTGGCGCTGCTGGAGGATATTATGCAGCGTCAGGGCTATCTGGATTCCGGCCAGATGGCGGGCGCCTTCACCATGCTGCGCTCGAATGATCTGCTCTGGACGCGGATGGTGCGTGACTATCTTCTCGGCGAGCGCCCGAAGCCGAATGCGCTGATGGCCTGGAATGCCGATGCCACGCGCATGCCCTATGCCATGCACGCGCAATATCTGCGCTGGCTGTTCCTCGAGAACCGTCTCGCCCATGGGCGCTATCACGTGGACGGGCACCCGATCGCGCTCAACGACCTGCGCATTCCGGTGATCGGTGTCGGTACCGAGACGGATCACGTCGCGCCCTGGCCGTCCGTCTACAAGTTCCAGCGTCTGACGGAGACACAGACGACCTTCATCCTCACCAATGGCGGCCACAACGCCGGCATCGTCTCGCGTCCCGATCATCCGCGCCGGCACTATCGCATCCATACCACGGAGCGTGACGAGCCTTTCGTCGATGCGCAGAGCTGGATGGAGCAGGTTCCGGTCCAGCCCGGTTCCTGGTGGCCGGCCTGGACGCAATGGCTCGCCGCACGCTCCGGCAACCCCGTCGCACCACCGTCCCTCGGCTCGAAAAAGGCCGGCTACCCCGCCCTCGGCGAGGCACCGGGGGAATATATCCTGCAGCGATAGAGGGCGGGGCCCGGCGGGCGTCTGCGCTCTACGCCTCAACCCTGCGCCAGCGCCTCCGCCGCGCGTTTGAAGACGCGGGCGCCGCAGAGCATGTCGTCGATCTCCATCGCCTCGTGGGGATTGTGCGAGCCATTCTGGTTGCGCACGAAGAGCATGCCCGAGGGCACCCCCGCCTGCGAGAACACGGCCGCGTCGTGGCCGGCGCCGCTCGGCACCGTCTCCGCCGGCAGATCCTGCGCCTCGCAGGCAGCCAGGAGTGCGGCGAGCACATCCTTGTCGAGGAAGGCCTCACGGGTATGGATCGGCTCGTCGAAGACGAAGCGCACGCCGCGTTCGCGGGCGACGATCTCGCATTCGGAATGCACCAGCGCCTCGATTGCGCGCAGGGTCGTGGCCTGCTGGCTGCGCGCCTCGAAGCTGAAGCTGGTCTCGGCCGGGATGCGGGTCATGCCGTCATTGGCGGCGTTGGTATGCAGAACGCCCGTGGTCATGACGAGATCGCCGCCATGCAGCTGGATGGTCTGCCAGTGCTCGTCGAGGCGCATCAGGAGATCGGCGGTGGCAACCACCGCATCCTTGCGCAGGTAGCGCGGCACCGCGCCGGAATGGCCCGCTTCGCCGATACAGCGCACGTTGCGATGGCGGATATTGCCGCGAATGCCCGTCACCGCCGCGATCGGCCAGTTGCGGTCGATCAGGAGCGGGCCCTGCTCGATATGCAGTTCCAGAAAGAACGCGAGGGATGCGGGGTCAACCAGCGGCTCACCGGCGGCGACGCGCTCCATGTCGACGCCGCAGGCAGCCATCGCATCGCGCAGGATGCGCCCGTCGCGGTTGTCGCGCGCGGTGAGGGCTTTCTCGTCGAGCAGGCCGAACAGCGCCTTAGAGCCCATATAGGGCAGGCCGAAACAGGCGCTCTCCTCGCCGCGCAGGGCGATGACGCGCACGGGAAACGCCGTCTCGACGCCCTCGCGCTCCATCGCGATCAGGGCCAGCATGGCGGTGACCACACCGGCGAGGCCGTCGTAATTGCCGCCCTGGGGCACCGAATCCACATGCGAGCCGATCAGCCCGCAGCGCGCATCGGCCTCGGTATCGCCCGGTCGGGCCATGATCAGACTGGCCCCGGCATCGCGCCAGGTGACGAGCCCCTGGGCGCGGGCGACCTCGTCGAGATAATCGAGCACCAGGCTCTCCACCGGCGACCAGGCCGGACGGGTGACGCCTTCAGCGTCGGGCGAAAGTTCGCGGGCGCGGGTGAAGATCGCCTCGGCCAGCGCGCGGCCTTCGCCGCCGATGAAATCCGTATCGGGCGCGCGCGTCGCCGGCCCGATCCGTGACAAGTCGCGGCTCATGCCACGCCCTCCCAGTTGATTGCCCCCGCCTTGCCGGCTTTCGGCTTTTCCGTGACCATATCCGCCCCCCAGTTGCGCGCGCCCTCATCGCCGGCTTCCGCGAGATCGCCGACGATGTCGGATACGCGCGCCACGCCGTTTTGTGCGCACCAGGCTTCGATGCCGGCGATGACGTCGAGCATGGCGGATGGGTGGATGAAGGTGGCGGTGCCGACCTGCACGGCGCTGCAGCCCGCGAGCATGTATTCGATCGCGTCCTCGGCATTCATGATGCCGCCGCAGCCGATCACCGGGATCGTGACGGAGCGCGCGCATTGATAGGCCATGCGCAGGATGATCGGCTTCACCGCCGGCCCTGAGAGCCCGCCCATCACCTTGCCGAGCGAGGGTTTGCGGGTGGTGATGTCGATGCTCATGGCGAGAATCGTATTGGCCACGACGAGCGCATCCGCGCCGCCGGCCTCGGCGGCCTGCGCCACTTCCTGGATCTCGCCGGCATTCGGCGTGAGCTTGGCCCAGAGCGGCAGGTCACTGGCTGCGCGCAGCTTGCGCATCACCGCGAGCGTCGGCTCCGGGCGCATGGCGAAGGCGCGCCCGTCATCCTCGATATTGGGGCAGGAAATATTGACCTCGATGGCGCTGACGCCCGGCACGCTGACCATCTCGCACAGTTTTGCGAATTCGTCTGGCGTATTGGCCGAGATCGAGGCGACGAGGGGTGCGTTGAAGGCGCGGTAGAGCGGCACGGTCTCGGCCAGGAAATGCTCCGGCCCCTTGCAGGGAATGCCAATCGAATTGAGCATGCCGCCGGGCACCTCCGCCACGCGCGGCGTCGGATTGCCGATGCGTTTGTCAGCCGTCACCGTCTTGATGACGAGCGCGCCGAGGCGATCGACATCGAAGACCTGCGCAAGCTCGTGCGCGAAGGTGCCGGAAGCCGGCATGACCGGGTTGGCGAGCCGCAGGCTGCCGATATCGACGGTGAGATCTACCATCCCAGAGCCTCCTCCAGCGGAAAGACCGGGCCCTCGCAGCAGACCCGCCGATGCACGGTCGCATCCCCCTCGCGGAAGGCGCGCACGCAGCAGAAACACATGCCGAGCCCGCAGGCCATCTGCTGCTCCATGGCGACTTCGCCGAACAATCCATGGCGCGCGGCATGCTCCTGGGCGAGCTTGAGCAGACGGTTCGAGCCGCAGGTATAGAGCGCACCCATGCGGCCCTTCGCGTGCAGATCGTCGAGCAAGGCCGCGACATGGCCGGTATCGGAATTGCCCTGGCTGTCCGTGATGGTGATCGCCTGCGCACCCGCAGCGCGGGTTTCTTCCACCGACATCAGGAGATCGGGGCTGCGCGCGCTCAGGATCGCGGTGACGTCGTGGCCCGCGCCGCGGGCGAGGCCGACCAGCGGGGCGAGGGTGGCGAGGCCGACGCCGCGCGCCAGAATCACGATCGGGGTCTTGCGCCCGGGCGCTTCGTCAGGCGGCAGCGAGAAGCCGATGCCGAGCGGGCCGAGCATGTCGAGCCGCTCACCGATTCCGAGCTTCGCGAGCGCCTTGGTGCCGGTGCCGGTGACCTTGTATAGGAAGGAGATCCGCCCGCCTTGCGCGTCGATCGCATAGATGCTCATGGGGCGGCGGAAGAACGGTTTGAGCGCATCGTCCTGCGGGCAGAGCAGGTGGAAGAACTGGCCCGCGCGGGCGCGCTGCGCCTGATCGGGGGCAGCGACCTGCATCAGGCGGTATTCCCCGTTGACGGCCTCGTGGCGCAGGATTTCCGCCCGTTCTTCCAGAACGGGGAGGGAATCCGGCTGTGGCGGCACGGCGTGCACGGCTTGCATGGTTGTCGATCCTTATCCGAGCAGCAGGCGCGGCAGGAAGGTCGAGAGATCGGGCACGTAGGTGACGACGATGAGCGTGCCGATATTGATCCCGACGAAGGGCCACACCCCTGCGATCACGGCGGAAACCGGTTTGTTCAGGGTCGATGAGGCGACGAAGATGTCGAGGCCGAAGGGCGGCGTGATCATCCCGATGCAGATGTTCAGGCAGACGATCAGGCCGAAATGCACCGGGTCGATCCCGAAGGCCAGGGCCACCGGATAGAAGGCGGGGACGAGCACCAGCAGCGCGGAATTGGGATCGATGAACATGCCCGCGATCAGGAAGACCACGTTCACGACGATCAGAAAGACGATCCAGTTCGCCTCGATGGTCTGCATGAAGGTGATCACCAGACCCGGCACCTGCGCCAGCGTGATGAAATATGAGACGAGGCTCCCCATGGCGAGCAGCACGAAGATCACCGAGGTGGTGATCGCCGCCTGGCCGGCGATGGTATAGACGTCGCGCAGGCGCATCTCGCGATAGACGAGGCATTCCACGAGAATGGCGTAGATCACGCTCACGGCGGCGGCTTCCGTCGGCGTGAAGGTGCCCGAATAGATGCCGCCGAGGATGATCACCGGCAGGCCGAGCGCCCAGACCGCCGCCCTGACGGCGCGCATCCGGTCCGCCCAGGGCATCGGCGCGCTGCCCGTGCGCCCGGAGAGCTTGCCCTCGACCATGACATAGGCGGCGAAGGCCAGCGAAAGGAATATCCCGATCACCAGCCCGCCGGCGAAGAGCCCCGTGATCGAGGTGCCGGTGAGCCAGCCATAGATGATCAGCGTGATCGAGGGCGGGATCAGCAGTGCCGATTCCGCCGAGGAGACGATCAGCCCGAGCGAGATCTTCTCGCCGTAACCCGCCTTGCGCAGCTCCGGATACATGATCCGCCCCATCGCCGCGACGGTGGCGGGCGCAGAGCCCGAGACCGAGCCGAAGGCGGCGGAGCCGGCAATGGTGGAATAGCCCATCCCGCCGGGGCGATGCCCGAGAAAACCCTTCACCATCGTCGTCAGATGGCGCGCGATATGGCCACGCGCCATGATCTCGGCGGCGAAGAGAAAGAAGGGAATGGCGAGCAGGGTGGAATGGTTCACCCCGCCCAGAATGCGCTGGCCGATGGCGATGTCGGGCAGGCGCGCGAAATAGGTCTCCTTGATCAGAAGACCGGGCAGGCCGAGCACCAGCAGCATCTCGAAACCGAGAAACAGCAGCACCAGCGCGAAGACGGAGATGAGGGCGACACCCATGTCAGTGCCCTTCCGAAGTCACGGCCGCTTCCGCGTCGCGCGCATTCCAGCGATCGATCAGGCCGAACAGGCTCAGGCCGTAGCGCAGCGCGAGCAGCGCGAAACCGGCGGGCAGGCTGGCATAGAGAATACCGGCGGAGATGCCGAGCGTGGGGCTGCGCTGCCCGGTCCCGGCGACGCGCTGGGCGATGTCGAGGCCGATCCAGGCGATGTAGAGGCAGAAACCGAGGCCGACGAGATCGATCAGCTTGCGCAGGGCGCGCCCGAGCTGATCGCCGAGCCGGTCGCGGAAGACGCTCATGGCGATTTGTCGCCCGCGCGCCAGGGCGAGGCCGAGCGCGAGAAACACCATCCAGACCATCAGGTAGCGCGTCGCCTCATCGACAAAGGCGACATTGCGCGACCAGGCGGGGGCGAGTTCGCGCACGGCGATGCCGGTGGCATAGAGCGCCACCATGCACAGCATCAATGTGGCGATCAGGAAGAATTCCAGCTTTTCCAGAGCCTTCAGCGCAACCGACACGAAACCCTCCACCGCCGGGAAAGAAAAAGCCCGGAGGGCGCCGATGACGACGCCATCCGGGCCGGATCATGCGATCACTCGACGATGCGCGCGTATTCCGCCTCGTAGACCTCGACGATGGCATTGGCCACCGCGCCGGTCTGCGCGACATAGGTGTCGCGGGCCTGCGGGTACATCATCTCGCGCAGCATGTCGCGCTCTTCATCGGTGATGTCGCGGATGTTCATGCCGGCTCCCTCGAGGCGCTCACGCGAAGCGGCCTGCGAGGCTTCCTTGATCTCCTCGACTTTGGGCCGCACCTCGTCGAAGGCTTCGACGATGATGGTCTGGTATTCTGCCGGAAGGGAGTTCCACCAATCGGGGTTGAACATCACGATGTCTTCGTTGGCGCCGTGCTCGGAGACCAGCAGGTTGGTCTGGACCTCGTCGTAGCGCATCGAGGAAATCGTATCGAGGGCGTTTTCCTGGCCATCCACGACGCCGGTCTGCAGCGCGGTGTAGAGCTCGCCGAAGGGCAGGGCGATGGCGGAGGCGCCGACCGCCTCGAACTGCGAGATCAGCACGCGCGAATCCATCACGCGGAAATGCTGTCCGACGAAATCCTCGACGGAATCGAGCGGCTTGTTCGAGGTGAAGCTCTTGCGCCCGTTCGGCCAGATGGCGATGGCGTTGACGCCGATCTCGTCGAAGCTGGCGAGAACGGCCTCACCGAAGGCGCCGGTGCGCAGCGCGTTGGCGGCTTCGCGATCGGCGGGGTAGATGAAGGGCACGTCGAGGATCGACACGGCCGGGTTGAAGCCCGACAGGAAGGCCGCCGGCGAGACGGTGCCCTCGATCACGCCGAGCTGCACGCCCTCGTTCATCTCGCGCGCCTGGCCGAGCTGGCCGGCGGGAAACAGTTCGAACACGACATTGCCGTCGGTGCGCTCGCGCACGAGCTCCGCGACCATTTCGAGGCCCTGGTGACGGGCCTGTTCGGCGCGCTCGAGATGGCCGATCCGGGCCGAGAATTCCTGGCTCGCCGCGCCGCCGACGAAGCCGAGCGTCATGGTCAGCGCCAGTGCACTGACGGCGGTCTTTGAAAGCGTCTTCATGGTGTGATCCCCTCGCATGCTTGTTGCTTACGTAACGCCATGAAGCCGCGCGGTCGGGGGTGTGTCAAGCGATGATCTCATTTTTGAGACCATGGAGCAGGCATTCGCTGCCGCATGTTTGGGCAAGTCATGACGCGCCGATGCCGTAGCGGCGGATCAGATCATCGAGGTAATCGGCGCCCTCGGAGCCGCGAAAGGCGCGCTGCCAAAGCTGTTGCGCGATGGATTCATGCAGTTCCAGCGCCTCGGGTGCGGAGGTGATCAATGCCGCGCCGACGCGCACATTGGGCTGTTCGCCCAGACGGAATGGGCTGATTGCCAGCACGGCGCGATCGGGCTGGCGGAAGATCTGGAAGCTCGTCGCGGGGATGGTCTCGCGCACGATTCCCACCTGGACGCCGATCGGCGGATCGCGCAGGAGGTCGCGGATGGCGCGGGTCTCCGTGAGCGCCTCGCGGCGGCGGCGGGCGATGGTCTCGGGCAGCAGATCGTGGCGCCCGACGAGGCCGTGCAGCAGGAAGCGTTCGAGATCGGCGGAGGAGACGAGGCTGGCGATCAGCGGGCGCTTGCGCCGATACTCCGCCTTGCGCGCCGCGAGCACGCCCATCAGCGTCTCCACCGATTGCAGGGCCTGCGCGCGCCCTGTCCCGGTCTCGGTGATGCCCTCGATCAGCACCTCGCGCAGGGTGGCGTCATAAGTATCCGATGTGAGCAGATAGGAGATCGGGCCGAACAGGCCGACGATCTGATGGCTGGTTTCTTCCAGCTGGCGCATGCGTTCGAAGAAGGCGATGGCCGTATCGACATATTCGATCCCGACCCCGAGCAGGGTGGGCAGCGAGACGCCGAGCACGTCGGAGATCCGGGTCAGCGTCTCAATTTTTGGAATTTGCCCCTTCTCGGCCCGGTAGAGCGCCGCGCGCGAGATTCCGAGCCGCCCCGCGAGATCCTCCGGCGCAAGCCCGCGCCCCATGCGAAAGGCCCTGAGCCTCTCGCCGATCTCACTGAAACGGATCGGGGCGGACGATTCATGCATGGGTTTTCAATAGAGAGCGCCGCTGGCGAAGTCAAAACGGGATGCCGTACGCCCCTGGCCACAGGCTATGTGATCGGCTGGGGCGAGGCAATGGAATCAGAGATTATATATATATTTTTTTTATGATAATTTGAAATCATACTTGATATTATAAATTTATATTAATATGGTTAATGCATTGTTACGCACGGCCATAGCGTGCCCTTGGGTCTGATGTATTTTCTGGAGTTTTGATCATGGTGAGTATCGGTCCGTTTTCCCCGTCTTCTGGTTCAACGTCGCAGCCGCAAACAGTGGCGTTGAAGGCGCCGTTGCCGGTGCAGCCTCCGGTGCAGGCCCCGTCGGGCTCCGGAGCGGGCGGCGCCACCGGACCCGGCCTGGTCGCACCCTATGCTCCAGAAACGCGCGAGCGCACTGTCGCTGCAATGACCGAGCTTGTTTACACGCAGGTCTTCGGCAATTTCGGCCAGCAGGAATGAGTCTCGAACGCCACCAAGCGTAACAAGCTACACGTTGGGATGGGCCTTGATCTTGTGTGAAACGGGTCCATCCCAAAAAATTCGTTGACATCTTTCGCGTATTTTTGCTATAGTCTTGCCAGTAGTTTACATACATTCAAATCTTGCAAGCAGGGGTACCAGCTCCTCACCTGACGACAGCAGCCTGAATTTTCGGGCCTCACATGCTTGTCCGTCGGGTTCTATACAGCCCAATGCCGGCTTTCTCGCTGCTCGATTCGAGCAAGCGTCAAGGCGTAGCATGGGAGGTACGCATTGTTATAACGACAGAGAGCTGGCCGCTTTTTGTCGTTTTTTTTGTGTCCATTGTTTTTGCTGACGCTCCGTT
>PXAW01000210.1 GCA_003567055.1 Hyphomicrobiales bacterium | reverse complement strand
GCCGTATGATGGGATGGCCATCCGTCGTCAGGAAATAGACAGTCCGGTTCCAGATCTGCTGGCTCACCGTCAACACGCGCGTGAGATTGGGGCTCCCGCCCGTATCCCAGCCGATCATGTCGCCGTCACCGGACCCGTCGGCGCCGCCGCAGACGATCTCGGTCTGCGCGCCCAGCGGCAGGTTGCTGAAGCCGACCACACTCATCAGGGTCGTGCGCATCTGCGTCTCGACCGAGACGGATACCCCGCTCGTGCTGCAAAGGATCTGCGGCGTGACGTCACCCAGCCGGGCATTCTCGCTGAACATTCCCTCAAAGACCGATTCCGCGCGTTCGCGACAGAGATTTTCGTCCCAGGGTTCGACGGAGGCACCGGTGAGTGCCGCTGCATCGGTGGCGCTTTGCAATTGGGAGCGGTATCCGGAAGCGCTGGAGTAATCCAGTGAACTGCCCGCCAGCAACATCAACGGTGCCAGCAGGACCCCGAACATGATCGCCATACTGCCACGCTTGTCACGTCTCAAGCGCGTGATGAGTGCGGCGACGGCGTTGATCTTCATGGCGACCTCCAGACTGTTGCGCGCAGGATCCGCGTGCGCAACATGGAGCTTTGTAATTCCTGATTGTTTTAATTTGATTGATGCAATTGTCGAAATACCTGCCTATCGGCGGCATTTGCCGCTTTCCCGGGGTGATTTCGAGGCCCGGGGCATCCCTTTGTGGCGTGTGCCGGCAAGAGCCTCCTGGTGCTCAGGTCGCCGTATAGACCGTCAGATCGACGCCCGCATCGGCATCGATCACCCGCGTGACGCCGGGTATCAGCCCGCCTTCGCGCAGGAGCGCGTCGGCATCGCGCCCCGCATCGACGCCGCGCAGGAGGCCGCGCCCGTCGGGAATGGCCGCGCGGGTGGCGCGTGAGAGGTGGAATGCGCTGAAACGAAGGCCCGGCGGGCTCTCATGCAGGAAATAGTCGAAGGCGACCTGCCCGCCCGGTACGCCGATGCGCCCGCCATCGGGCAGGAGCCGGGCGCAGACTTCCGCAAACGATATCTTCTGCGGCGCCCACCACCAGGCATCGGCGCGCTGCTCGAGCCCCTCGGCGCCACGCGACATGACGAGGCGCCGGCGATTGGCCCGGTTCGGCGTGGCACGGTGGCTGGCGCTGCCCAGAACGCACAGATCCGCCCGGTCGAGCTCGGCCTGGAAATAGGCCCAATCGGCCTCGTTCATCAAAGCCGGCGGGAAGGCGCCCGTTGCATCGGCGATGCGGTCGTGCCGGCAGACGATGGCATAGCCGTGGATGCTGATCATCGCCCGCCCCCGATCAATGGCGGAAATGCCGGTGGCCGGTGAAAACCATGGCGAGGCCGGCCTCGTCGGCGGCGGCGATCACTTCCTCGTCGCGCATCGAGCCGCCGGGCTGGATCACGGCGGTCGCCCCCGCCTCGGCGGCAGCGAGAAGGCCGTCGGCGAAGGGGAAGAACGCGTCCGACGCCACGACCGAGCCCTTGGCGAGGCTGTCGGTCAGCCCCTGCGCGCGCGCCGCCTCGCCCGCCTTCCAGGCGGCGATGCGCGAGGAATCGACCCGGCTCATCTGGCCGGCGCCGATCCCGACCGTCGCACCGTCGCGGGCATAGACGATCGCGTTCGACTTGACGTGCTTGGCCACGCGGAAGGCAAAGCGCAGATCCGCCATCTCGCGCGCATCCGGCGCACGCTTCGTCACCACCTTCAGATCCATGTCGTCGACCATGACCGCATCGCGCCCCTGCACCAGCAGGCCGCCGGCGACGCTGCGTATCGCGAGCCCCGGCGCGCGCGGATCGGGCAAGCCGCCGGTGAGCAGCAGCCGCAGGTTCTTCTTGGCCGCGATGATGGCCATGGCCTCTTCATCCGCATCGGGCGCGATGATCACCTCGGTGAAGATCTCCACGATCTTTGCCGCAGCCTGCGCATCGAGCGGGCGGTTCATGGCGACGATGCCGCCGAAAGCCGAGACCGGATCGCAGGCCAGCGCCTTCTCATAGGCCGCGCGCAGGCTCTCGCCCTGCGCCACGCCGCACGGATTGGCGTGCTTGACGATGACGATCGCGGCACCCGCAGCCGGATCGAATTCGCCCACGCATTCAAACGCGGCGTCGGTGTCGTTGATATTGTTGAAGGACAATTGCTTGCCCTGGACCTGGCGCGCCGTGGCGACGCCGGGGCGGTGCGATCCGTCGGTATAGAAGGCGGCCTTCTGATGCGGGTTCTCGCCATAGCGCATTTCCTGCGCGAGGGCGCCGCCTGCGGCGCGGTAATCCGGCGCGTCGATGGCGAGTTCGCCCGCGAGCCAGTTGGAGATCGCCGCGTCATAGGCCGCAGTGCGGGCATAGGCCTTCTGCGCCAGACGCCGGCGCAGGGTCTGGGTGGTCTGGCCGTCATGCGCATCGAGATCGGCGAGCACCGCCTCGTAATCGCCGGCATCGACGACGACGGTGACATCCTGGTGGTTCTTCGCAGCGGCGCGGATCATGGCCGGGCCGCCGATATCGATATTCTCGACGCAATCATCATAGGGCTTGCCGGCAGCGGCAGTGGCCTCGAACGGGTAGAGATTGACCACGAGCAGATCGATCGCCTCGATCCCATGGGCAAACATCGCCGCCTGGTGCTCGGGATTGGCGCGCATGCCCAGAAGCCCGCCATGCACCTTGGGATGCAGGGTCTTGACCCGACCGTCCATCATTTCCGGAAAGCCGGTGACTTCCGAGACTTCCAGCACCGGCAGCCCGGCCTCGACCAGGGTGCGGTGCGTGCCGCCGGTGGAGACCAGCGTGATGCCGCGCGCATGCAGCTTTTCGGCAAAGGCGACGATGCCGGTCTTGTCGGAAACGGAAAGCAGGGCGCGGGCGATGCGCTTGGTATCGGTGGGCATGATTTCGATCCGGAAGAGTGCTGGCGAAAGCGCGGCTGCGCCGGGATGCGGGGCGGTTAGCACGAATGCGCGCGCGAAGGAACCGGCTTGTGAATTCTCGCCCGGCTGCCCGGATCGTGAACCCGGTCTCGCTCCACGCGTTGTCGCCCGGCAACCATGATGCGAACGAGCAGCGGGAGGGGCGAGCATGACAGGCAATCGCGATGAGAATACGCGCCTGCAAAGGGTGATCGAGGGTATCGCTGCGCGCATGGCGGGCGAGACGGAGCGTGGCAAGGTGCGCCCCGGTGACGATGACAGCCGGCTGGGCGCCTTCGGCATCGCCGTTCAGACCGCTGACGGCGCGCTGCTTCAGGCCGGCGACCACGCGGAGCGCTTCCCGATCCAGAGCATTTCCAAGGTCTTTGCGCTCACCATCGCGCTGGAGCGTGCGGGCGAGGAGCTTTGGCGACGGGTCGGGCGCGAGCCGTCGGGGGATCCGTACAATTCCATCATCGACCTGGAACGTCACGAAGGCATGCCACGCAACCCCTTCATCAATCCGGGGGCGCTCGTCGTCGCCGATGTGCTGCTGGCCCACGAGGACGCGCGCGAGGGCGTTCCCGAGCCGGTGCGGGCGAGGATCGCGCAATTGCTCGGCATCACCGATCGTGCAGCATGGCCGCCCTGCGAACCCGATATCCTCGATTCGCTGGAGACCGGCCATGTCAACCGCGCGCTTGCGCATCTGACGAAATCCTACGGCAATCTCAAGCATGAGATCGAGCAGGTGATGGCGGTCTACGTGCATCAATGCGCGGTGCGTCTCAATTGTGCCGAGCTCGCCCGGGCCGGGCGCTACCTGATGCTGGAGCGCATCGGTATGGCGACGGATTCGGCGCAGGCGGTGCGCCTTGCGCGGCGGATCAACGCGCTGATGCTGACCTGCGGGCAATATGACGGTTCGGGCGAATTCGCCTATCGCGTCGGCCTGCCGGCCAAGAGCGGGGTATCGGGCGGCATTCTCGCCATCGTGCCCAACCATGCGAGTATCGCCGTCTGGTCGCCGGGGCTCGACGAATCCGGCAATTCGGCTCTCGGCACCCGCGCGCTGGCCTGCCTCGCCGAGGAGATGGACTGGTCGGTCTTCGGCGCCAGCGGATTGCCGGACGAGCGCCTGTGAGGCCGCCAAACCAATCGGGACATCCTCAATCGGGATCGGGAACGATCATCGAGGGCGTGGCATCCGCCTGCGCGAGAACGGCGCGGGCGCGGGCGGAATCATCGTCCATCTGCACGATCAGCGCCTGCGCGCTCTCGAACCGCGTTTCCGGGCGCAGGAAGGCGAGGAATTCCACATCGGCCTCGGCACCATAGAGATCGCCGGAGAAATCGAACAGGAAGGTCTCCAGAAGCGGTGCCCCGTCATCGAAGGTCGGTCGCCGCCCGAAACTCGCGACACCGTCATGCAGCGCGCCGTTCACCGCCATGCGCACCGCGTAGATGCCATGGCGCAGGGCGCAGGCCCGGTGGAGTGCCATATTCGCCGTGGGATAGCCCAGATCGCGTCCGCGCTTCTCGCCATGGCGGATCGGCGCGGTGACGAACCAGCGATAGCCGAGCAGCCGGTTGGCGGCGGCGATGTCGCCCTCGGTGAGTGCGGTGCGGATGGCGCTCGATGAAATCGCACCGCCCGTCTCCTCGACCACGGGGACGACGTTGCAGGCGATATCATGCGCTGCGCAGAAGGCCTGCAATGTCTGCGGATTGCCCTCGCGCCCCTTGCCGAAATGAAAATCATGCCCGACCACGACACCCGAAGCACCGATCTCCTCCAGAATGAAACGCGTGAGGAAATCCTGCGCGCGGGTCGCGGCGAGTGCCGCGTCGAACCGGCGGATGATCACCCCGTCGAGGCCGAGCCGGCGCATCACCCGCACCCGCTCGGGCTGCGGGGTGATGCGGAAGAAGGGCGTATCGGGTGCGAAGAAGGCACGGGGATGCGGGCTGAAGGTCAGGATCGCCGCCGGCACGCCGCGCGCCCGCGCCATCTCCTGCGCCTGTGCGATCAGCTGCTGATGCCCGCGATGCACGCCGTCGAAATTGCCGATCGCGATGACCGCGCCGCGCAATGCCTGCGCCACCGCCTCATCCGCACCCGTCAATGTGAAGCCGCTCATGCGCTCCCTCTCGCGTCTCGATTTCGCATTACCGGTCTGTCGCGAATGACCGGTACAGGCAAGTGCGACGGATCGCGCGCGCGGTCAAGCGGGGAGCATGTGCAGGGCGCGCGGCGGGCGCGTTGCAACCATTCGCGGCGTGGCACAACCGGCGTGGTTAAGCTTTTGCCAACCCAAATCCATTTCAGCCGGTGCAATTAACCGCTTTTCAAGGGAGCGCGGCTAAAGCTTGTCGTGGCGGGAGGGCTTCTCGAAGGCCTCCGATACCGATCATACAGCCTCATTGGGACCGCCGCGGCTCTGCGGCGCAAGAGCAAACTGGAGCTTGGGACATGGGCCTCGACCTCAAGATGCCGATCCTCGTCGTCGACGATTACCAGACGATGGTACGCATCATTCGCAATCTGTTGAAGCAGCTCGGTTTCGAGGATGTCGACGATGCCAATGACGGCACCGCGGCCCTCGCCAAGCTCAAGGAGAAGAAGTACGGCCTCGTCATATCGGACTGGAACATGGAGCCGATGACGGGTTACGAGCTTCTGCGGCACGTGCGCTCGGATGAAAACCTGCGCGTCACGCCCTTCATCATGGTGACGGCGGAATCCAAGACGGAGAACGTCATCGCCGCGAAGAAGGCCGGTGTGAACAACTACATCGTCAAACCCTTCAACGCACAGACGCTGAAATCCAAGATCGAGGCCGTTTGCGGCGCATGATCCGCAGACGGGCGTGCAAGGTGCATGCGGGTCCGGATCCGGATCCGCCGCGCCGATCGGCCGTATCGCCGATCGGAAGCCGGTCGGTCGTGTCGCGGATGGTATGCGCGGCGCGGCAAGGCCGCTGATCGACAGGGATGGGGAAAGGGGCAGGACATGGCAAGAGCCGCGACGAGTGCCGCCATACGCAAGACCTCGACCGAGGCGCGTCCGCGCCGCCGCAACGAGGAGAGCGGCGAAGCCGAGCCGCAGGTCGATATCCGGATGATTGCGCATGAGCTGACGCGCGTCGCCGATTACATTTCGCGGCTCAAGAACGAGATCGGCGCCCTGCGTGCCAACGAACTCTACCGCGACCGGCTTCCGGGCGCCCATGACGAACTCGGCAACGTCGTCAACGCCACCGCCTCGGCGACGAATTCGATCATGGAAGCCGCCGAGGAGATCCTCGGCTATGACGATGCCGATCTCGAAACCTACCGCACCCGGGTTCAGACCCGCGTGATGGATATTTTCGAGGCCTGCTCGTTCCAGGACATTACCGGCCAGCGCATCAGCAAGGTGGTGGAGCATCTCGCTGCGGTCGAGAAGCGGCTTTCGCATTTCGCCAGCGCCGTCAATGCGCGCGATGCCGATCTGCCCCCGGATCCGGAAGAAGCCCGGCGCCAGACGCGCAAGGAGGTCTTCCTGCTCAACGGGCCGAGTTCCGACGGCGTCAGCCAGAACGATATCGACGCCCTGTTCGACTGAACGGCGCAGCCCGGGCCGGACGACGCCTGCTGCGCATTGCCGCAACGCCGCCTTCGCCCTCCGCGTCTTGTCAGAAGCGTGTGAACCTGCAAACAGGACGTAGCGTCATCGCCTGGTGCGGTGGCGCCTCGACGTCGTCGGCTGATCGCGACGTCGCTTTCATCCGCCCGATTGCCGCGAGCCCCATCATGTCCAGCCCCAATGACGATGCCGCCCCCGTCGATCTCGCCGCCCTGCGCGGAGAAATCGACCGGCTCGACCGCGAAATGCACGAGCGCCTGATGCAGCGCAGCGCCATCATCGAGCGGCTGATCGCGGTCAAGAAAACCTCGCAATCGGGCTCCGCCTTCCGTCCCGGACGCGAAGCCGCCATGATGAAGGCGCTGGCCGAACGCCATTCCGGGCTGCTGCCGCTCGATACGGTGGAATCGATCTGGCGGGTGATCATCGGCACCTTCACCTATGTGCAGGCACCTTATACGGTCCATGCCGATATTTCCGGCGGGGACGGGCCGATGCGCGATTCCGCGCGTTTCCATTTCGGTTTCACCGTGCCCTATCAGCCCCATTCCGATGCGCGCGCGGTGATCGCGGCAGTCGCCGGCGGGCGCGGCGATCTGGGTATCTTCCGCCTCGACCAGGGCGCATCCGCCGGCGACTGGTGGAATGATCTGACCGGGCCGGACCGCCCCAAGGTGATCGCCCGCCTGCCCTTCATCGAGCGCGACGATCACCCCGCCGGAACGCCCATCTTCGTGATCTCCAAGCCTCTCGCAGATGCAGCCGTGCGCGACGTGGTGCTCTATGCGGCCCGTTTCGAGCGCTGGCGCACGGAGGCGGCCCGGGCGATTGACGGCGCCGGCGGCGAGATCGTCTGCACCACCGGCGTGGCGGGTCAGTTGTCGATGCTGTTCTCGGTGCCGGGTGATCTCGGGGCGCAAGCCCTGAGCGAGCTGCTGGCGCGGGCCGATGCGGCGCCGGCGGAGATCGCCGAGATCGGCTCGCATGCCGCACGCTATCGCCGGGATGAGGGCTGATCGGCCCCGGCAGCGCCTGACGCGGGGCTATTGCGGCGTCAGTATTCCACGCCCTTCTGCGCCTTGATGCCCTGTTTGAACGGGTGCTTCACCGCCTGCACCTCGCTGACCAGATCGGCGATCTCGATCAGTTCCGGCTTGGCGTTTCGCCCGGTGAGCACGACATGGGTCATCGGCGGTTTCTCGTCGCGCAGGAAGGCGACGACATCGTCGAGGGGGATGTAGTCGTAGCGCAGGGCGATGTTGATCTCGTCGAGCAGCACCATGTGGATGGCGGGATCGCGGATCAGCTCCTTCGCCTTGTCCCAGGCCGCCATGGCCGCCGCGACGTCGCGGGCGCGATCCTGCGTCTCCCAGGTGAAGCCCTCACCCATGGTGTGGACCGTGCACAGATCGGCAAAGCGCGTCTTGAGCACGTTGCGCTCGCCGCTTTCCCAGTTGCCCTTGATGAACTGCACCACGGCGCAGGGCATGCCGTGTCCGACGCAGCGCATGATCATGCCGAAACCGGAGCTGGATTTGCCCTTGCCGGGGCCGGTATGGACGATGATCAGGCCCTTCTCGCCCGTCTTCGTTTCCATCATCCGGTCGCGTGCCGCCTTGATCTTCGCCATCTTGGCGTTGTGGCGGGCATTCTTCTCGGCTTCGGTCTCGCTCACCTGATCGGCTCCTGAAGCGGGCTCGGGAGGGTGTGCGGGCCGGGCTTGCGCCCGACCCGGCGGATAAGGCTCACGCGTTCTCGGAAGACGGGGGCGTCTGGCCGCCCGGCTCGGCATTGCCGGCGGCCTGCTGCGCCTTCTGGGCTTCGGCGACGCGCTGGCGGTAGAGCGCCACGAAGTCGATCGGATCGATATAGAGCGGCGGGAAGCCGCCATTGCGCACCGCATCCGCGACGATCTGGCGCGCGAAGGGGAAGAGCAGGCGCGGGCATTCGATCATGATCACGGGATGAACCTGATCCTGCGGCACGTTCTTCACGCGGAAGATGCCGCAGAAGGCGAGATCGAAGGCGAACAGCGTGTTGGTGTCGTTCTTGGCGCTGCCCTCGAGCTTCAGTTCGACCTCGTAATCGGTCTCGCCGAGCTGCTTGGCATTGACGTTGACCTGAATCGAGATCTGCGGCTGCTGCTGCTGCGGCGCGAGCGATTGCGGGGCGTTCGGATTCTCGAAGGAGAAATCGCGGGTGAATTGCGCAAGCGCGTTCAGCGACGGCGCAGTGTTCTGCTGCGCCTGCGCGCCGGCGGCGGCCGGATCGGCGCCATTGGTGTTCGGGGTATCGGCCATGTCGGTCAACCTCTGTCAGAGCGGATATGCGCCTTGCGCGGCGCAGGATGAAACGGTGCACGCGACCCTTCGGCGCATGCGTCACCCTCTCGGGCGACGACGGCACGGGTCACGGTTGCGTTCGCAAGGCCGCTAACATGCTTCAGGCGCCCAAACAAGCGCATCGGGGCCCGATCCGCGTGATTCGCGACCGTCGCGTCTGGGGCGAAGAAGCGGTTACGCCAAAAAAACGCCGCCGCCGTTCGGATTTTCTGGCTATTCTGCGCCGGGGTGGTAGATGTCCGGGCAAGGCATGCCCATATTGGGGGTGGTCATTGTCCGAGGAGACGCT
>PXAW01000558.1 GCA_003567055.1 Hyphomicrobiales bacterium | reverse complement strand
TTGCAGGCGAGCGGTTGCCCGTCCAGCGTGGTGGCGCGATGCACCTGGCCGAGAGAGGCTGCGGCGGCGGGCTTGAGGTCGAATTCGCCGAAGCGTTCCCGCCATCCCGCGCCGAGTTCCGTCTGCATGCGGCGCTTGACGAAGGCGGCGCCCATGGGCGGCGCTTCCGATTGGAGCTTTTGCAATTCCGCCGCATATTCCGGCGGCACCGCCTCGGGAATGGTGGCGAGCAGTTGCGCCACCTTCATGATCGGCCCCTTGAGACCGCCCAGTGCCTGGGCGAGCGCGGCTGCATTTTCCGGATTGGCCTGTCCCTTGGTACCGAACAACCGCGAACCCGCGGCACGCGCGGCCACCGCCCCGACATTGGCGCCCACGCGGGCGTAGCGGGTTGCGCGGGCTGAAAAACGGTTTGCTTCGCGGTCACGCGTGCTCATGCGGCTGCCTCCGGCGCGGTCTTGGAACGATCTCCATCAGATAGCGTCAGAGCGTCCCATGAGAAGGGGAGGCGTCACTGCGCGGCGGGTGCTTCGGCGTCCTGACCATCCTGCGCAGCCTCCACATCCGGCGGCAGCACGAAGACCTGGCCCGGATAGATCAGATTCGGGTTGCGGATCTGGTCCTGATTGGCTTCGAAGATCTCCGTATAGCGGACGCCGCGCCCATAAACCTGCCGGCTGATGCGCCACAGGCTGTCGCCGCGCTCGACCAGGGCGGTGGAAAGCTCGGGGACGGTGACCGTCGCTTCGGCGCGCTCCGCGACGGCTGCCGGCGCGGGGAAGGACGATTCGGCTTCGGCGGTGATGCCCGGCGTCGCGTCGGCGGCTTCGGCGTCGCGTTGCGGCGCGCGCGCTGCGCTATCGTGAGCCTCGGCGACCTCAGCCTCGGTTACCGCGGACTCGGCTGCCGGGGATTCGGCCTGCTCGGCCTCCGTGTCCTGCGCGGCAGCAGCTGTCGGCGCGCGGGCTTGTGCGGCGGGAGCCGATTCCGGCTCGGGCAGGGCCGCCATCGCCTCGGGGACGGTGAACCCGACCTCGGCGCGCGAGAGCACCGTGCCGGTCGCCGGATCGACATCGTCGAGCCGCACCTGATAACGCCCGGCCCGCACACCGCGCCTGATGGCGAAGGAGATGTCGCCGGCGTCATCGGCCTCGGCCCGCGCGACCAGCGTGTCGTTCAGGTAGAGCCGGATCGCCGCCTGGGCATCGGCTTCACCGGAGACGAAGAGGCCGCCCCCGGTCTCGGCCTCGACGGCGACGATGCGCACACCGGCGCGCTCGCTGACGGGCTCTGCCGTCGTATCGGCTTCCGGATCGATTCCCGCGACCTCCGTCCCGGTTTCGTCGGCCGGCGGCGCATCAGGCGCGGGCGTGGTCGTCCCGGCAGTAGCGGCATCACTGGCATCGGATTCGGGCGCGGCGGTTTCCGGAGCGGCTTGCTGCGCGACATCCGTCCCGGCGGCATCGCTACCGGCGGGCGCCTCTGCGGCGTCACCGGGCTCGCCGGTATCATCGCGCGTCGGGCGCGCTTCCATCGCCATCTCGGCTGACGCGTCCTGCGCTGCGACTTCTGCGATCTGCACCGGCTCGGGGCGCGAGAGCACTTCGGTGGGGCGTCCGGGCGCCGTGAGCGCGACCATCGGCATGCGCGCGCGCTCGGCATCGACGATGATGGTGACGCTTTCGCGCGACATCAGCACATTGCCCTGCGCATCGGTGGCGCGCAGCGCGACATCACTGGTACCGACCGGAAACGGCTGGGGGATGAAGACGAAGGCGCCGGAGGGGCCGGCGAAGGTCTCGTCGTAAACCTCCCCGTTGCGCAACAGGGCCACATCGCCTTCAGGCGCGTCGCGCCCGGCAATGACGGCCTCGCCGGTGGGCTCGACGCGGACCGTATCGAAGGCCGGCAGGCGCGGCTGCGCGACTTCCGGTTCGGATTCGAGCGCAGGCGCAGGCGCGGCGGGATCGCCGAGGGCGGCGACATCCTCCTCGATCAGTGTTTCGATCTGCACGGTCTCGGCATCGCTTTCCGCGAGGGCGTCTTGTGCCATGTCTTCAATGCCGTCGCGGCTTGCTTGCGCGGCTGTCTCATCGGCGGCCGGCGTTCTGGTGGCCGGATCGTCGGATGGTGCATCCGCAGCTTCTTCCGGCTGCGCCTCGACCTGCGCGGTCTCTTCGGCAGGCGCCCGCGCCCCGGGCTGCGACGGCGCGGCTTCCTGTGTGGCGACAGATTCCCGTTGCGCGACGGGCGCGCTGCGCTCATCCTCACTCAGAACGTACCAGAGCCCGCCTGCAGCACCGGCGGTCGCGATGAGCCCGGCGAAGAAGACGGAACGAGACAGACCAAAGATCACGGCGCGGTCTCCAATGCGGATGCGCCACTGCGTTGCGGCGCAAAATTTCCGTAGACGGCAAGGGTTTACACGGTTCGTTAAGGCGTGAAAACGGCTAAATGCAATGGTTTGACCAAACTTGGGACAAAAACGGACGAAATGATGAATACCATCCGCTCCATTTGTGTGTATTGCGGCTCCGGTTCCGGGAGCGATCCGGCCTTTGCCGCAGCGGCGAAGGCGCTCGGGCGCGCCATGGCCGCGGAGAATATCGGCCTCGTCTATGGCGGCGGCGCCATCGGCCTGATGGGGACGGTGGCCCGCTCAGTGCTCGATCATGGCGGCCATGTCACGGGAATCATTCCCGATTTCCTGATGGCCAAGGAGCGCATGCTCTCCGATGTGCAGGATACCATCGTCGTTTCCGACATGCATACCCGCAAGCAGATGATGTTCGAGAAGGCTGATGCCTTCGTCGCCCTGCCCGGCGGGATCGGCACGCTGGAGGAGCTGGTCGAACAGATGACCTGGGCCCAGCTCGGTCGCCACCGCAAGCCGATCCTGATGCTCTCGGTCGCCGATTTCTACAAGCCGCTGCTGGTTCTGCTCGCCCATATGCGCCAGAGCGGCTTCATCCGCGCCGGCATGGAGCTGAATTATCTCGTGGCCGAGCGCCCGGACGACGTGATCGGCATGCTGCGCGATGCCGCCCGCCGGCGCGGCGAAGGCGACGCGCATGACGAATCGCTGATCGAAAGCCGGTTCTGAGAGAGGCAGGGGCGCGCCGCCCGGGGCGGGGGGCGCGCCGCGCGAGGCGGTGAAGGCAACGGCCAACCCGTATCAAGCCGCTTGCCTTCCCCGCTGCCCCCGGCTAACCCTTCTTCAAGCATTGCCGGTGCAGATTCGGAGCGGTCACACGCGGACGTGGCGGAACTGGTAGACGCAAGGGACTTAAAATCCCTCGACTTCGGTCATGCGGGTTCGATTCCCGCCGTCCGCACCAATGCCCCCGGTGATCCTCGCAGGCCTCAGCTGCTCGGCAATTCCGAAGCGCCGCCATGGGCTGCCGACCATTTCGCCGGTTCGTTGAGGAAGGTCTCGACTTCGCTGAGCGTGTTGGGGTCGAAATATTCCATCGTCCGCGCCACGCGCAGAACATCCCACCAGGTGGCCAGGGCATGCATGGCCACGCCGTTCTCGCGCAACATGTCCTTGGTCTGCGGGAAAATGTCGTAATGGAAGACGACGAAGGCGTGCTCGACGATCAGGCCGCTCTTGCGCATGGCATCGACGAACTTGATCTTGGAGCGCCCGTCCGTGGTGAGATCCTCCACCAGCAGGACGCGCGAACCCTCGATGAAATGCCCCTCGATCTGCGCGTCGCGCCCGAAACCCTTGGGCTTCTTGCGCACATATTGCATCGGCATCGACAGGCGGTCGGCGATCCAGGCGGCGAAGGGGATACCCGCCGTCTCGCCACCGGCAATCGCGTCGAGCGTCTCGAAGCCGACCTCGCGCAGGATCACCGAGGCGGCGAAATCCATCAGCGTGTTGCGCACGCGGGGAAACGAGATCAGCTTGCGGCAATCGATATAGACCGGGCTCGCCCAGCCGGAAGTGAAGCGGAACGGCTCATCCGCGCGAAAATGCACGGCCTCCACTTCCAGCAGCATCTTGGCTGTCATGTCGGCGATCAGGGTCCGGTCGGGAAAGCTGGTCATGGGGCACCTCGTCTGGCGGCAACGCGCATTTGCCGTTCCTGTGGCAGATGGCGGGGATCAAGGCAAGCCGCAAGCGGAAGACGCGCGGGAAGCTGTGGGTAACCGGCACATGCCGCCTCACTCACGCCGCCTCACTCATGCTGCTTCACTCATGCTGCTTCACTTGCCCCGACGATGATCTGGCGCGCCTGCGCCGCCGTCAGCGGCTCGCCGAAGAGATAGCCTTGTGCATAATCGCAACCGAGCTGTGAGAGCTCGACGGCATCCGACTCGGTCTCGACCAGATCCGCGACGACTTCGAGCCCGAGATCCTGCGCCATGCGGATCACCGGCGAGAGCAGGGCCGAGCGCTCGCCCGAGGGCCGCTCGCGCATGAGGCTGCGATCGAGGCGCATCATTTCGAGCGGCAGGCGCTCCAGATAGGCGAGCGCGCAATAGCCGGCGCCGAACCCGTCCAGCGTCATCCCGGCGCCGAGATCGCGCAGACGCAGGAAGAGCTGCGCGGCATATTCCGGATTCTCCATCACCATCCGCTCCGGGAAGGCGAGGCGCAGGCTGCCAGGCGCGACGCGGGCGCGGGCGAGCACGTTCTTCACGTCCGAGAGCAACTCGTGGCGCAGCAGTTCCGGCGACAGGATCGGCGTGTTGACGAAGATCGGCGGATCGACATCCAGCGCCCCCTGCCAGAAGCTCAGCTCCTCCGCAGCGCGCTCCATGGCGAAGGCGACGAGATCAGCCGCCGCGCCGCTTTCCTGCGCCGTCGCGGCGAAGACATCCGTGGCGATGCGCCCGCGCCTGGGGTGATCCCAGCGCAGCACCGTCTCGAACCCGGCGATGGTGCGGTCGTCGAGCCGCACGATCGGCTGGAACAGGGCGCGGATCTCGTTCTGCTCGAGCGCGCGTGCGAGATCGGCGGCCAGCGGCAGATCCTCCGCCTGCACGCTGCGCAGGGTGGGCCGATAGACATGGGTGCGGTCGCCGCCCTGGCGCTTGGCCTCGGCCATGGCGAGATCGGCATTGTCGAGCATGGCATCGGGCTTGAGCGTCTGCGCGTCATAGAGCGCGATGCCGATCGAGGCGGTGAAGAAGATCTCTCGCTCGGCATAGGTGACCGGTGTGGCGAGGCTGCGCCTGACGGCATCGGCGAAGCCCATGATGCGGTCGGGATCGCGCTCGCTGAGCAGGATCACGCCGAAGCGGTCGCCGTTGAGGCGCGCGAGCGTGTCCTGAGGACGCAGCAGCCGCGACAGGCGCCGCGACAGGGTCAGGAGAATGGCATCACCGGCGGAGAGTCCCGCCTCCTCGTTGACCTGTTTGAACCGGTCGATATCGATGACGATCACCGCCGGCGACAGACGGGCATCCTGCGAGGCCAGGACGAGGGCGGCGCGCAGGCGGTCATCGAAGAGGCAGCGATTGGGCAGGCCGGTGAGATTGTCATGCACCGCATCGTGCAGCAGCCGCTCCTGGGCGGTGCGCGTATCGGTGACGTCGGCGATGGTGCCGACCACGCGGATCACCTCGCCGTCGCTGCCGATGACGGGGCGCGCGCGCAGGCGCAGCCAGTGATAGGGGCCCTGGCCCGAGCGCAGGCGGAATTCCTGCGAGATGCGCCCGCGTTTCTGCTCGATCACCGCATCGAGCGCGGTACGGTAGCGGTCCCGGTCGAAGGGATGGATGAGATCGAGCCAGTTCGCCACCGATCCCTGCAGCGCACCGCGCTTGAGCGAAAGCTGATCCTCGATTTCGGGGCTGACGAAGACGCGGTCGGACAGGACGTCCCAGTCGAAGACGATATCGCCCGCGCCGGAGAGCGCCAGCGCGCGTCGCTCGGAATCGCTCACCAGCCCCTGCGCAAAGGCGCCGCCGGCAAAGGCGTGCTGCATCACCGTGAATCCGATCAGCATGACGATCAGGACAAGCCCGCCGATCAGCGCCTGCGAGACGAGATCCCCGGTGAGATAGCCCGTCACCGTAAAGCCCGCCGCCGTGACCCAGGCGATCAGCAGGAGCCAGGTCGGGATCAGCATCACCGCCCGGTCATAGCCGAGTGTGGCGAGATGCAGCACCAGCAGGAAGCCGATCCCGGCCACCGCCGCGATCGAAACCCGCGCCACCCCCGCCGCGACCGGCGGATCGATCACGGCGAGCCCTACCAGCGCGGCGAGGAAGGCGAGCCAGAACAGGGTGACATAGCCGTAGCGCACATGCCATCGGTTGAGATTGAGATAGGCGAAGAGGAAGACGAGCAGGGTCGCGGCGAGAATCGCCTCGGCTGCGGCGCGGTAGATCCGCTCAGCCGCCTCGTCGACGGGAAAGACGCGCTGGAAGAAGCCGAAATCGATGCCCGCATAGGCCAGCACCGCCCAGGCGATCGCCGCAGCGGCGGGGAATATCACCGCGCCCTTGACCACGAAGACGACGGTCAGGAACAGGGCGAGCAGACCGGCAATGCCGATGATGATGCCCTTGTAGAGCGTCAGGCCGGATACCTTGTCGCGATAGGCATTGGGCTCCCACAGATGCAGTTGCGGCACCTGGGCTGCGCGCAATTCGCCGACATAGGTGACGGTCGCGCCCGGATCGAGGGTGATGCGGAACACATCCGCCTCGGTGGAGACCTCCCGATCCGGCCGGATGCCCTGGCTGGCGGTGATCGCGGCGATGCGCGAGGAGCCGAGATCTGGCCAGACGACGCCGGAATCCACCAGCCGGAAATGCGGCGCGACCAGCAGTCGTTCGATCTGCTCGGAGCTCTCGTTGGTCAGCGCGAAGACGATCCAGTCCGGGCGCAGGCCGGCCTCGCGTGCGGTGACGGCGATGCGGCGCACGATGCCGTCCGGCCCGGGCGCGGTCGAGATCTGGATGATGTCGCCATCCGAGCGATAATGCTCGATCGCATCCGTCAGATCGATCGCCGTCGTGGCGCGGTCCACCCGCACCGCATCGACCGCATGGACCGGTGCGCCGAGCCCGATGATCAGGACGACGAGGGTCAGGGCCAGAACGAGGCTGTGACGGATTGCGGGCAACGCTGGGCTACTTTCGTCTGGTGCGGCGGAACCTGCCGGGGCGTTCTGTTATGCCAGCGTCAGCGCCCGGGGCAAGAGCGCGACCGGGACCTGACGCGCGCAAGCGGCCAGCAAAGCGGCACAACACGCCCGAATCAAGGCGCCTGCGATGCTGCGCTGCCCCGCCCATCAGCGCCGACCGGAGACGAGGCCCACTTCGATGATGTAATTCGAGCCCACCCGTGCCGGGACCCTCAGATTGTCCTCGACGACCGTGAACGTCCCCGAACTCGCTCCCTGCTCCACGGTCGCGGAGGCCTGGATGCGCCGGTCTTCGAAGGTCTCGCTGTTGTTGCGCAGGACGATCCGCAGCGGCGCATTGTAGCTGCCGGGCCCACCGCGCGGGCCGAGCAGGGCGCGGCCTTCGACGCCGAGGGTGATGATGAATTCCTGCCCGTCGCGCGAGACCACGCATTCACGCGCGAGATTGGCGATGGAGATCTGCGAGCGCAGGTTCTGGTTCGATGCGGCCCCGGCATAATTGCGGATCGCCGCCCCGCCGGTGATCACGTCGACCTGCGGGCAGGGGGCGAATTGCGGAATATCGGGCACGAGTTCCGGTGCCGTGGTCGAGCCGAAGCGCACGAGATTGGAAAGCGGGCTGCCTTGCCGGGCGCGGGTCACGCCGTCGGCGGGAGGTGAGGCATCCGCCGCAGCACCCGCACTCGCGCCGGCACCGTTCTCCGCTCCGGGTGAGACCGAGCCTCCTGGCAGGGCCGTGCAGGCGGCGAGGGTCGATACGACGAAGGCAACCGTCGTCAGGCGTCCGAACTGGGCCAGCATGTTAACTCCCGCTTCCTCATGCCGCATGCGGTGCGGCTTCCGATCGGATAACCGATCCTGGCGCATTGATAAACGCCCTCAGTCCAGGCTGTCGAATCCATCCGCGAATCCGTCGAGGGAAACCGGGATGCCGATGCCCTCTTCCGGCGTCTGGAAGACGATGAAGGTCGCCTCGTCTCCGGTGCGCAGCTGCCCGACCAGGGTTTCGTCCATCACCACCTCCGCGACGCAGCCGGTGGCGAGGCAGCGCACGAAGCCGGCGCGTCCCACGTCTTCCTCGTCGATCAAAAGGCCGAGCCCGGCCGGCAGAAGCACGCCCAGGGGCGCGACCACCCGCAGCAGCATGCTCTCGCGATCCGCCGTCGGCAGCACGATCACCAACAGCGTCACGTTGGGGCGATCCTCCGCCGCCACGTTCTGGACGATGGCGCATTGTTCCTCGGACGCGCCGGCGGGCGTCTCGCAGCGCTTCTGCCAGTCACCGAAGACGTCGCGCACCGCGCCCTGTGCCGCGGCCCGGTTCGCCGTCAGGCCCAGTGCAAGCGTGAGCGAGAGAAACGCGACGAAGACGAGCAGGCGCCGGAAGGCGGTGGGGCTCGATGCTTGGACTTGAAAGGACATCACCACTCCGATGGACGCAGACTTGTATGACGCAAAGCGTAACCACGCATCTGCGCGGGCACGTCGGCGATTCGGCGAAGAACGGCGCCGGGCCGGGGCAGGGGATCACGCGGCTTCACGGCCTTGTCAAGGCGCATCCGACCGTCGTTTCCGGCGCTGCACGCCAGGACGCGCTTCGCGCCGCCGGCCATTGCGACCACATTCCCGACCCCGTGCGCATTTTGTCGCATCTTCCGCAGGGCGCCAAGCATCTTTTCGTGCGTCTTTGCCATCTTCTCAGCCCGGCGGGCTTTCCGATGACGGATTCGGAGGGCGGGGCCGAGGCGATTGCGGGACTGCGCCCCGCGCGCAACAGACCCCGGACGCTTCGTCACGTGCGACCACGATGACATTGCACTCGTGGCAACATTGTGGTTTTGACTTGTATCAATGTGGAAGTCGTGGCTGTAAGGGCTCGCTTTTCCGGCGGGGTCTTGCTAAGCCCGCCGGAATCGTTCCGGGATCGCGGGACGGGCGGAATGGTCGCGATGGCGCTGGGGGTGCCGTCCACCGAGCGAAGAATCGAAACGGAGCTTCGAGAGAACGATGCCAATGCAACAGACCGGATCCCGGGAAACGCGCCTGCGCCGTCTCACGTCGCGCATCGCGACCGGCATGGCGGCAGCTGCCGCTGCGATTGCGGCGAGCGCGCCCGCAGC
>PXAW01000331.1 GCA_003567055.1 Hyphomicrobiales bacterium | reverse complement strand
GCTCGAAGGCCCGCTCCAGGATCTGGGAGCCGAGCCCGGCATATTGCTTGCGCACGGCGGCGCGCGTGGCGCGGCGGATGGCGGCGCGGGCCTTGCCGGTCCTCACCAGCGATTCCCATGCCGCCGGCGGCGTCTGCGTCGTCGCCCGCACGATCTCGACCTCGTCGCCATTGGCGAGTTCGGTCAGGAGCGGCGCCATCCGGCCATTGATCTTGCAGCCGACCGCCGTATTGCCGACATCCGTATGCACGGCATAGGCGAAATCGATCGGCGTGGCCCCGCGCGGCAGCGCGATCAGCCGGCCCTTCGGCGTGAAGCAGAAGACCTGGTCGTGGAAGAGCTCGAGCTTGGTATGTTCGAGGAATTCTTCCGGATTGTCGCCCTCGGCGAGGAGATCGATGGTGCGGCGCAGCCACTGATAGGCACGGCTCTCGGCCACGAAGCGCGCGATATCCGCGCCGTCCTTGTAGAGCGCATGCGCCGCGATGCCGTATTCCGCGATCTCGTCCATCTGGCGGGTGCGGATCTGCAATTCGACGCGCTGCTTGCCGGGGCCGACCACGGTGGTGTGCAGCGAGCGGTAATCGTTCTGCTTGGGCGTGGAGATGTAATCCTTGTAACGCCCCGGTACCATCGGCCAGGTGGTATGGACCACGCCGAGCGCCCGGTAGCAATCATCGATATCCTCGACGATGATGCGGAAGCCGAAGATATCGGACAATTGCTCGAAGGCGACGGATTTGCTCTCCATCTTCTTCCAGATCGAATAGGGCCGCTTGCGGCGCCCGCGTACCTGTGCCGCCAGCCCCTTGGCGACGAGCAGTGAGCCGAGGATGCGCTCGATCTCCTCGACGAGCCGCTCGTTCTTCTGCGAGACGTCTTCGAGGCGCTTGCTGATGGTCTGCCAGGCCTCGGGGCGCAGATGCTGGAAAGCCAGCTCCTCCAGCTCCTCGCGCAGTTCCTGCATGCCCATGCGGGCCGCGAGGGGCGCGTAGATGTCGAGGGTCTCCTCGGCGATGCGCGGTCGCTTTGCTTCCGGCATGAAGCCGAGCGTGCGCATGTTGTGCAGCCGGTCGGCGAGCTTGACGAGCAGCACCCGCACATCCGCCGCGATGGCGAGCAGCAGCTTGCGGAAATTCTCGCCCTGCGCCGCGCGCTTGGAGACGAGGTCGAGCCGCTTGATCTTGGTGAGCCCGTCGACCAGGGCGCCGATCTCCGGATTGAACAACCGGGTGATCTCTTCCAGCGTCGCCTCGGTATCCTCGATCGTGTCGTGCAGCACGGCGGCGATGATGGTGGCGTCGTCGAGGCGCAGATCCGTCAGGATCGCCGCGACTTCGAGGGGATGGGCGAAGAACGGGTCGCCGGAGGCGCGCCTTTGCGAGCCATGCGCCTGCATGGCATAGATATAGGCCTTGTTGAGCAGAGCCTCGTCGGCTTGCGGGTTGTAGCGTTTCACCCGCTCGACGAGCTCGTATTGCCGCATCATGCGCAGCACACTCCGTTACCCTCGAATTCGCGCGCCCGTTGCAGGCGCGTCATGCCGCCCCGCGATACCGGCGGCAGGTCGTGATGATGCGCCACCGGCACGCTCCATGGCTTAGTCATCATGCGCGCATCTGGCAATGCGCGCAGTGGCCTCAGCGGGGGTGCAGGACGCAAAAACCGCTCCATGGTGATCATGAAGCGGCTTCGCAGCGTCGATAGGCAGGCCGGACGCGGCGATCAGCCCTGATCGTCCTCGTCGCGCTTGGCCGGGGGCTGCAGGCCTTCGAGGCCGCGCAGCAGGTCTTCCTCGCTCATGCGATCGAAAGACACTTCCGCATCGTCGGCGCCGCCGGTGGTCGCGACCGTCTCGGCGCCACCTTCGCTCGCCTGCGGGGCATTGAGCATCGGCACCGTCTCGGCTTCCGGCTCGTCGACCTCGACATAGCTCTGCATCGAATGGATCAGCTGCTCGCGCAGGTCCTCCGGCGAAATCGTCTCGTCGGCCACTTCGCGCAGGGCGACGACCGGGTTCTTGTCGCGATCGCGATCCACGGTGAGCGGCGCGCCGGACGAGATCATCCGGGCGCGGTGCCCGGCCAGCAGGATCAGTTCGAAACGGTTTTCGACCTTGTCGACGCAATCTTCGACAGTCACGCGAGCCATGGGCGGCTCCTCTCATTCGGGGAAAGATCTTTCAACCCGGCTCCATACAGGCTCTCGCGGTCCGAGACAAGGGGCTGGCGCGCGAAAACGCATGCGCGGGGCGAGCGCCGCGCCTCACTGGCCGGCCATCACCTCGATATCGCGGTCGAGACCGGTGACGACGGAGAAATCGCGGGTATAGACCGCACCGTCATGCCGGGCGATCACGACGTAATCACCTTCGGCCAGTGTGACGCTGGGAAAGGCGCCGATCGCCTCGCGCACCACGTCGCCGCCCGGCGTCAGCACGCTGAAAGCCGTGCCGGCAAAGGCTTCGCCGCCGGCATAGCCGACGAGCTTCAGCGTCACGGTGGCGGCGCGGTGGTTGAGCGTCGCCTCGGTGACCTGCCCGGTTTCGACATCGACATCGGTGCGCATGATGGAATTGGCCTCGCCGAAGGTCGAGACCACGTGATAGCTGCCCTCGGGCAGGCGCACCATCTCGTCGCCGCGCACATTGGCGGCGACGAGGCGCCCCTCCTGATCCTCGCCGACGGGGACGAAGACCGAATAGCTGATCTGGGCCGGCTCGACCGGATTATCCGCCACGATCCCGCGCACCGCCAGCGCGCCGGCGCTTACCCGCAGGACCTCCGCCACGTCGCTCCATTGCATGGTGATACGCCGCGTCGCCGAGGCATAGCCGTAGGAGACATGCACGATGTAATTGCCCGGTATCAGCCGGAATTCCGGTCGGGGATCGTCGCTGCGTGCCACGAGAACCGGGCGGTCCTCACCGAACCGGTCCTCGAAGACCCGCCAGATCAGGCCCGAGGCGATCGGCGCATTGGTCTGTCCGAACACGGCCTCGAGCCGCATCGTCCCGGTCTGCGGCAGCAATTGCCGCTGCAATGTCGGATCGGTGCCCGGCTGGCCGAGCCCTTCGAACATGAAGCGCGTCCCGCCCTCCCCGCTCTGGGCCTGAGTCTGAGCCTGAGCCATCTGCACAGCGCCCGGCGCATCGGGGGCGACCAGAACGGGCGCGATCATGCCGATGACGACCGCCATGATCAGCACACCCAATGCCCGCATCACCGCAAACCCCTTCATGCCATTGTGTATAGTGTGTATAGCGCGCGACCCGTTCATGAAACGCAAAGCGCGTCATGCCTGTCGCAAATGCGGGACGAAAATGAGGCGGATCGCGCGCCGTAGCAAGCCCCGGCTACAATCCATGCCAAAACGGATTTCGCCACAGCCGCGATTGACGCGCAGACGCCTGCGGTCACAATCGTGACGGACGCAACCCATCCGGAGGACGAGCCATAATGGCGCCGCGCCGCTTCTTCGAGGATTTCACCCCCGGCACCACGGCGGTTCACGGGCCGATCGAAGTCGATCGCGCCGCGATCATCGCCTTCGCCCGCGAATTCGACCCGCAGCCCTTTCATGTGGACGAGGCGGCGGCCCGGGAGAGTTTCGTCGGCGAACTGATCGCCTCGGGCTGGCACAGCTGTGCGCTGATGATGCGGCTTCTGGCCGACCACATCCTGCACGACGCCGCCTCGATGGGCGCGCCGGGCATCGAGGCAGTGCGCTGGCGGCAGCCCCTGCGCCCCGGCGATGCGGTGCGGCTGCGTGCCAGCGTGCTGGAGGCCCGGCGCTCCGAAAAGCGGCCGGGCATGGGCCGGGTGCGCTTTCGCTTCGAACTGATCGGCGCCGACGATACCATCCTCGTCGACCAGACCAACTGGATCATGTTCGGCACCCGCGATGCGCAATCCGCCGCGCCCGTTCGCCACGGCAAGGGGCCGCAGGCCGCCGGCCCTGAAGGCGCCTCCCCCGTGCCCGCGCGCCCCAGCGGCGATCACCCGCCCGCCGACGCGGCGCAGACGCCGCCGATGCCGTTCTGCGAGGATCTCGTCACGGGTGCCGAATCGGAGCTCGGCGATTACGTCTTCACCCCGGACAACATCATCTCCTTCGCCCGCAAATTCGACCCGCAGCCGTTTCACCTCGACGAGGCGGCGGCGCGCGAGAGTGCTTTCGCAGGGCTGTGCGCCTCGGGCTGGCATACGGCTGCGGCCTGGATGAAATGCATGGTCGGGCATCGTGAGCGCGGGCGCGAAGCGGCACTCAGGGCAGGGCTGCCGGTGCCCGAACTCGGGCCCTCGCCGGGATTTGCCGATCTCGTCTGGCGACGCCCGGTCTATGCCGGCGAGGTGATCCGTTATCGCAGCCGCATCACCGGCTCCCGGCCCTCACGCTCGCGCCCCGGCTGGGGGCTGGTCTTTACGCACAATACCGGGATGAATGCGGCGGGCGAGACCGTTTTCGCCTTCGATGGCTGCGTCTTCTGGAAGGCCCGCAGCTGAAGGCGATTGCGGGTCGCGCGGGCATGGACTACACACCCGGATCGGGCTAGACACCGGACGGGCGGGGATTTCTCGAAGATGTTGCGCGACCGCTGCGGTGCGCGCCTGCGGCGATGTGGACGAAAGCGTGAGCGACAAACCGAAGAACAAGCCGGCCAAGGACGAGAATTCGCTCTACGAATCCGTCAAGGTCATCATCCAGGCGCTTCTCATCGCGGTGGTGATCCGTACGCTGCTGTTCCAGCCCTTCAACATTCCCTCGGGGTCGCTGATTCCGACCCTGCTCGTGGGCGATTATCTGTTCGTCTCGAAATATTCCTACGGCTATTCGCGCCACTCCCTGCCCTTCAGCCCGCCGCTCTTCGAAGGCCGGATCTTCTCTTCCGAGCCCGAGCGCGGCGATATCGCCGTCTTCAAGCTGCCCACCGATAACAGCACCGACTACATCAAACGCGTGATCGGCCTGCCCGGCGACACGGTGCAGTTGATCGAGGGACGGCTGCACATCAACGGCGAGATGGTGGAGCGCGAGGCGGCGGGTACCTATCGCGCGCGCGATGCCTTCGGGCGCGCCACCGAGGCGCCGCGCTATCGCGAGACTCTGCCCAATGGTGTGTCGTATTACATCATCGAGCGCGACGGCGATCGCGGTTTCTGGGACAATACCGAACTCTATGAAGTGCCCGAGGGCCATTTCTTCATGGTCGGCGACAATCGCGACAATTCCACCGATTCGCGTGATCTGCGCGCGGTGGGCTATGTTCCGCTGGAGAATTTCGTGGGCCGGGCGGAGATCATCTTCTTCTCGCTGGAGGAGGGCGCATCCGGCTGGCGGGTCTGGGAATGGCCGCTCACCGTGCGCTGGAACCGCCTGTTCAGCGGGATCGAATGAGGCCCGCTGTCCCGGCAGCGATGCGGCGGGGCGTCAGACGAGGAAGCCATCATGACGAGGCGCAGCGGCAAACCCGATCTCTCCGGGCTCGAAGCCCGCATCGGCCACGATTTCACCGATGCCGCCCTGCTCGAGGAGGCGCTGACCCATACCAGCGTCGCCCGCAACACGGACGGGCGCATCGTGAATTATCAGCGCCTGGAATTCCTGGGTGACCGCGTCCTCGGCCTCATGATCGCCGATATGCTGTTCCACCGCTACCCCGAGAGCAAGGAAGGCGAGCTTTCGCGCCGGCTCTCGGAGCTCGTGCGCCGCGAGACCTGCGCGCAGGTGGCGGAGAACTGGGATGTCGGGCCACATATCGTCTTCGGCCCCGGTGTGGCGCGCACGGCGAGCCGCGCAAACCGCTCGATCCTCGCCGATATCTGCGAATCGGTGATCGGTGCGGTCTATGTCGACGGAGGTTTCGAGGCGGCGCGCGCGGTGGTGGAAAGCGGCTTCAGCGAGGCGCTCGAGGGCTCGGCGCGTGCACGCCGCGACCCGAAGACCGCGCTGCAGGAATGGATTCAGGGGCGTGGCGGCGAACCGCCGCGCTATGAGCTGGTGGAGCGCAGCGGGCCGGAACACGCCCCCCGCTTCACCATCGAGGTCATCGGCGACGGGCTGACACCCGTGCGCGGCACCGGCACCAGCAAGCGCGCCGCCGAACAGGATGCGGCGGAGAAAGCGCTGGTATCGCTTGGTTTGAGAAAGGAAGAGGCGCGTGTCTGACACCCCCACCCGCGCCGGTTTCGTCGCCCTGATCGGCGCGCCGAATGCCGGCAAGTCGACGCTCTTGAACCAGCTCGTCGGCTCCAAGGTCTCGATCGTCTCGCGCAAGGTGCAGACGACGCGCGCATTGGTGCGCGGCATCGCCATGGCCGGGCAGGCGCAGATCATCTTCGTCGATACGCCGGGCATCTTCAAGCCGCGCCGGCGGCTCGACCGGGCCATGGTCACCTCCGCCTGGGGCGGTGCGGCGGATGCGGATGTGGTCTGCCTGCTGATCGATGCAAGGCGCGGCATCGACGAGGAGGCGGAGGCAATTCTGGGCAGGCTCTCGGAAGTCGGCCAGCCGAAGATCCTCATCCTCAACAAGATCGATCTCGTGGCGCGCGACACTCTGCTGGCGCTCGCGGCCGCAGCCAACGAGAAGGCCGGTTTCGACCACACCTTCATGATCTCCGCCCTGCGCGGCGACGGCGTGGCCGATCTCAACACCACGCTTGCCGGTCTGATGCCGGAAGGGCCGTGGCTCTATCCCGAGGATCAGGTCTCGGAAGCGCCCCTGCGCGTGCTGGCCGCCGAGATCACGCGCGAAAAGATCTACGACCGGCTGCATCAGGAACTGCCCTATGACGCCCATGTCGTGACCGAGAGCTGGGAGAACCGCAAGGACGGCTCGGTGCGTATCGAGCAGACCATCTTCGTGGCCCGCGAGAGCCAGCGCAAGATCGTGCTCGGCAAGGGCGGGCAGACCATCCGCGCCATCGGCCAGGCCGCGCGCGTCGAGATCGCCGAGGCGGCGGAATGCCCCGTGCATCTCTTTCTCTTCGTGAAAGTCCGCGAGAACTGGGCGGACGACCCGGAGCGCTATCGCGAAATGGGGCTCGAATTCCCCAAAGGGGCGTATTGAACCTGCCGCGCCGGGCGCAGACTGCGTCAGGCGAAGGCGCGCGCCGCGACCCGCCTGACGGCCCGCCAGCCGTCCCAGAGCCTGCGATTCTGCTTGAAGGCACGCTTCCCGTCGCGTGAGAAGCGCAGGGCGCGATCGTAGATGCGACCGCGCGCCGTAATCGCCGTGCTGCTCTCACAAAGCGTGATCTTGTCGCACCAGGCCTGCTTGTAACGCTCGTCGCCGACGCCGAGATCGAGGCCGGTCAGGCCCTCGGCGCAGGCATGCGCGATCAGATCGTGCAGGGCGAGATCACCGGGGCTGAATTTCTCGTAAGCCATGTCGAAGGAATTCGTGAAGCAGCTGAAATCGCCGTTCAGGCATACGCCGAAATAGGTCGCGACAATGTCTTCGCCGGCCAGGAGATGGAAAGCGCTCATGGGCGCGTCGCGGATGGTCTCTTCGCAGCCTGCTTCCAGCAACTCCTGCATGAAGGCCGCCGCCCCCGGCCTGTCGAAGAAGCTGGGAATGCCACAGACCTGCTTGCGCGCGTCGCGCTGCGCGATCGCCGCAAGCAGCGCCCGCCGGCACGTGGCGATATCCCGGGCGCGTTCGAATCGTACGGGTCCGGCGCTGTTTTCCATCTGGGCGCGCTTGCGCCGCAACAGTTTCAGGGCCTTCGTCGAGCGCCGCGCCCGCGCCAGCGCCTCGAAATCGGGCTGCAGATCGAGGCGGTAGCTCGCGCTCGGGCTGGGTGTGGCGCCGGGGGCGAGAAAAGGGTTATCCCGCCCGCTCCAGGTTTCAGGCATGTTCGGATAGACGATCGTATCCGCACCGATGACGGTGCCGATGCGCTGCATCAGCCGCTCTCGTTCGGGTAGCCCCAGCCGCGCCACGCCCACGGAATTCCATAGCGGGATCTGCCAGTTGAAATGCCGGCTGCCGACGGGATAGGCCACGTTCAGCCCGAGGCTGCGCTCAAGCACGAGCGGGAGCACCGCCAGTGGGTCACCGTCCTGGAACAGGCTGACGATGCGCAGATTGCCGCGATTGCGCGCTTCGCAATGCGTCCACCAGGCCCGCGTCCAGCAGTGCCGCTGATAGGGCGAAGCCACGGCGCCGCTCTGGAGTTCATGCCACCAGGGGCTGCAGGCGTCGAAGTCTCCGTCCACCCGGATCTCGAGGGGCTCCTGCGATGTAGGGCTGTCCATTGTTGCGCCGGTCCGAGGTCTGAACACACGAATCCCGCAATGCGCCTGACGCTGCGGAACATATCCATGTTAGACGCAAAAGATTGACGCTTCCTTTGCTTGCAGGCGCAAACCCGATACCACCATCTCAGGCTGCGGCGCGACGGACGATCTTGAGCAGTTCCCGCTGGATCGTCTCGTTGCCGCACAGGACCGAGCCCTTCGTCAGCATGTCGGCGCCGCCCTCGGTGTCACTGACATAGCCGCCGGCTTCGCGCACCAGGATCAGCCCTGCGGCGATGTCGTGGCTGGCCAGATGGCGTTCCCAGTAGCCGTCATAGCGCCCCGCCGCCACATAGGCGAGGTCGAGTGCCGCCGAACCCATGCGCCGCACGCCTGCTGTCGCGGCCATCACGGCGCCGAGCTCCGCGAGGAATTGCGGATGGTTGCCGCGCCCGATGAAGGGGATGCCGCAGGCGATCACGGCCTCGATCATCTCCTGGCGCGCCGCGACGCGCAGGCGCCGGTTGTTCATGAAGGCGCCCTGACCTTTTTCCGCGGCGAAGATCTCGTCCTTGATCGGATCGTAGATCACCCCGGCCACGATCTGGCCCTCGCGCTCGAGGCCCACCGAAATCGCGAAATGGGGGATGCCGTGCAGGAAATTGGTGGTGCCGTCGAGCGGGTCGACATGCCAGATATGGGACTTGTCCGTGCCCTCGACCACGCCCCCTTCCTCGAGCTTGAAGCCGTAGCCGGGGCGCGCCTTCTCCAGCGCCTCGCGCAGCGTCTTCTCGGCGCGGTGATCGGCGACGGAGACGAAATCACCCGGTCCCTTGCGGGAGACCTGGAGATTCTCGACCTCGCCGAAATCGCGCTTGAGATTGCGCGAGGCCTTCATCACAGCATCGAGCATCACGGTCATCAGGGGGGTGCGGATCATGGCGGAGACTTCGCTTTCTCGGATGGTCGCCACGCCGGATCACGACGGCCTCGACCGGGTCGGCAGGCGGGAATTCAGGAAACTCCTGTCGAAAACCACGCCGCGCCGGGCACGTCAAGGGTTTCGCGCGCCCGCCCGCCTCAGGGCCGGCTCGGATGCGGGTCGATGGCGCGGCTG
>PXAW01000281.1 GCA_003567055.1 Hyphomicrobiales bacterium | reverse complement strand
GTTGACATGGGCATTGCGGGCTCCTCGCCTGTTTTACAGCGTTCGCCGGGACGCGTGTTGTGCCTGGTGGCCCTGGCGCTCGGCGTCGCCGCGACAACAATACACCTTGCCGGAACTCGGTCCGCTCTAGGAGCTGAGCGGGACCTCACCGCCGAACATCTCCATATGTTAGCCAAGTCATTGGTGGGAGACGAGGAAATTGCCCGAGTCGCCAATCCGGAGGAAGTCCGTGAACTCTACCTGTCGCGCACCAATATCACCGATCGGGGCCTGGCGCTGATGCCGAGATTCGTGAATCTCGAAACGCTCAATCTCAGGTTCTGTGACGGGATCACAGACGCCGGGATTGCTCATCTGGCAGAACTCAGGGAGCTCAGGTCTCTTTATCTGGTTCAAACACGGATCACAGATGAATCCATTGACCATCTGTCCAAGCTGGAGCGGATCGAAACCATCGGGCTCTGCCACGCACGGTTGACTTACGCCGGGGTGAAGCGCCTCAAAGCTGAAATCCCAGAAGCCACAGTCTTCTACTCTGTATTGGAGCCAAACCGCGCATCCACGTTCGCCGGGATATTCACTATCGTCGTGCTGGCCACCGCGTTCATCCTCAGGGCCAGAAGGCCGCCTGGAACTCGCGCCCGGGGCCCGGCTTTGGTGGCGTTGTGGTTGTTGGTGCTGATGAAGGCATCCGTCGGTGTAATCCTTATCGGGATGTTTCTGGAAATTGACTCCGGAAGGTGGCTTGAGTTCGGCTTTTCCGCGGTTATGGTATTGGCGATGGTGTTATCGATCACCTATATAGCGGCGGTGGTCGGTAGCCGGATCGCACAAATGAAGAACACGATCCTGGAGGTGATCTGCTCGGTCTTTTTGTGTGCGGCCGACCTCGTGTTGTCCTTCGGGGCCGTATCAGCTTTTCTTCACTTTTTTTGGATCCGTAGCCATTTCAGGTGAACCGGCAAAGATGACGGGGCCGCAGTGCGAGGATCAGGAGCTTGAAGCAGGAGTAAGCTGGGCTGAGCATTCACAGAACCGAGGAAACCGGAATGACGCTTTTTGATATTGTCCTGGCTATCTTGATGTTGGCGTCTCATGTAGCAATCGTCGGCGCGGCCTGGCTGTGTCGAAAGCGCAGCAAGGCGTTTCTGGTCCTGGGAGCGCTCCTGATCGGATGGCAATGGGTTCATCTCGCAGGACAGGGTGTGCTGGCGTCGGTTGTTGAGCTCCCGCCGATGTCCGAGCATCTGTCCTTCTTCCCGTTTTCCCCGCTAATCGTAGACGCCGGCGGGCCCGGATGGCGGTCGGTGCCAAACAGCACCGTGAGGTCATTCAACCTGGGGCTGGACCTGCTTCGCTGCGCCCTTTACGCAGCCGTCTTTGCCTTGATCGCCCGCTCGCTGGGGAAGAATCGCGCCTGCGATCCGTCGAGCTGACGACGCCCTTTTGCTGGAAGCGGAGGATGGAGAATGACAGCAGAACTTATCGTCGGCGGGCTTTTGTGGGTCGCCCTGAACGCTGCCATCGGGATCGCTTGCTGGCGCTGCGCCCGGTGGGCCACCGGCTTCTTGCTGCTCGGGGCAACCGTCGTACTCTGGCCGGTGTTCTATGGGTTCGGCGAGCGTGTGCTGATGGCCACGGTCCAGCAGATGGCAACCGGGTCCCCTCCCTCGATCTTCCCCTTCTCAATCATAGCGGCCGAGTCTGTGTCTCTCGGATACCTTGTGACGCGATTCCATCATGTGATGCAGCTTGTCCGCTACGTTCTGTATGCCGTATCCTTTGTGCTCATTGCCCGTTCATTTCCTCGCCGTCGTCCGGCAAGTCATCCCGAACCTCATCGGGGGATGGCGGGCCGGCCTGGTCACCCACCCGAGCACCGAGCCGGCTAACGGTCGACCGGAATGCAACGAACGGGAACGCGGTAAGCTGACGCATGCCGACGGCGCTGGAGACACCGCGAGCGGTCCGCCGCATCTGGGCGTAGAGCTCCGCCTTGACCGCTTTGTCGTCCACCAAGCCCTGCTCCTGGACGCCCAGCAGGCGGTGCATGGCATACAGCCCGAGTATGAACGAGATGGCGAACAGGAAGTCGAGCCCGCTAAAGCTGAGTGCGGGCAGATGGGCCGCCCGGGCCACGGGCTCGCTCTGAATCCAGGTCAGGGTCAGCCCCAGTTCCTTGTCGGCGAACCAGTCCGCGGCAAAGCCGGCGAGGATCGGCGAGATGGTCGCGGCCAGCCCCGAGACCAGGGCGAGTTCCAGAGTGGCGGGCAGGCGCTGCAGGATCAGCCCCATCACCGGTTCCTGGAGCCGGAACGAGATGCCGAAATCACCACGCAGGACACGACTCATGTAATCGATGAACTGGACCAGGATCGGTTGATCGAGCCCCAGCCGCGCGCGCAGTGCCGCGCGGTCCGCTGCCGATGCCTCCTGCCCCATAAGGCTGGCCACCGGATCGCCGACATAGCGAAACAGCACGAAGGAGACCAGCGCCACGACCAGCATCACCATCACGGATTGGACGAGACGTCTGAGTATGAAGGCGATCATGACAGGGGGTGTCTTTCGAAACCGGCGGTGCTTCCGCGCTCCCCAAACCGTTCCTCAGCGGCGCGACGGCAAGAGGGATGGCGGAAGATCGCGGGTGCCGGGCCAGCCGGAGCCGCCCGCCGGGCGGCCCCGGCAATTCCGGTGCGGTCAGTCGATTCGCACGTTCCACATCCGTGGCGCGTTGTTCGGGGGCACTTCCAGACTGATGCCCTCGCGCGTGGCATAGGCCAGCATCTGGTTGTGCACGTTCAGGAACACCCGATCCTCGTTCACGATCTCCCAGACATCGGCGATCATCTGATTGCGCGCCTCCGGATCCGTCTCCGTGGCCATGGCCTGAATCAACGCATCGGCGTCGGGATTCGAATAGTTCGATGCGTTCCAGCCGCCGCGAGCCCCCTCGGCACTGTGCACGAGGAAGTCGAACACATACTGGCTGTCGAAGGTCGGCACACCCCAGCCGAGCAGATAGAAGTCCGTTTCCTTGTTCTGGATCAGCGGGAAATGCAGTGTGCGAGACTGCGAGACCAGATTGGCATTGATCCCGATCCGACCGAGCATGCCGACGAAGGCGGTGCAGATCGCCTCGTCATTCAGGTAACGGTCGTTGGGGCAGTGCAAATCGATCGAGAAGCCGTCAGCATAGCCGGCCTCGGCCATCAGCTCGGTGGCGCGCGCGATGTCGGGCCCGTCGAATTCATGCATCTCCTCGGTCCAGCCGTTGACGAAAGGCGGCAGCGGCGCGGCCGAGGGCAGCGACTGGCCGCGCATCACGACCTGCTGGATCGCGACCCGGTCCAGTGCATGGGCCATCGCCTCGCGCACCAGCGGGTCGGCGAAGGGATTTCCGGGTACGGAGGCGCTGCGGAGTTCTTCCGAGCCCTGATCGTAGCTGAAGAAGATGTTGCGGTTTTCAGGGCCTGCGGCGAGGGAGATGCCGGCGGTCTGCTCCAGCCGGGCGATATCCTGGACCGGCACGTCCTGAACGAAATCCACATCTCCGGCGAGCAGGGCGGCAATCCGGGTCGCAGCCTCGGCAATCGGCACGTAGATGATCTCGGTAACCTGCGGCGCCTCGGCCCAGTGATCGGGGTTGAGCTGCATCACCGTACGCACTTCCGGTTCGCGTTCGGCCAGTATGAAGGGGCCGGTGCCGTTGGTGTTGCGGACCGCATAATTCTCCTCGCCCGCTGCGAAGTTCTGAGGCTCGGTCACACCGTTTTCTTCCGCCCAGGCGCGGCTCATGATGAAGGTGTTGGTGACATTCTGTATCCAGAGCGGCGATGGACCGGCCATCTGCACATGCACGGTCAGATCATCCACGGCCGTGACATCGGCAATGGCAGCGTGCAGCCCCCGGAAGTCGGATGTTTCGGAGCGGGCGCGATTCAGTGAAAACACGACGTCATCGGCCGTCATCGGCGTGCCGTCATGGAACGTGACACCTTCACGCAGGGGGAATTCCCAGACCGTCGGGTCGTCAGGCAGGACCTGCCACGAAGTGGCGAGGCGCGGCTCGAGCGATCCATCCAGCGCCCGCTCGACCAGACTCTCGTAGATGTGGTGCAGCACTGCGGTCGTCGGGCCTTCATTGGCGGCATGCGGATCGAGAGTCAGCGCGTCACCAGTACGGGCCCAGCGCAAGGTCTCGGCAGAGGCCGCTCCGGCCATCAAGGCCAGCACTGCCGTCGAGGCCACCAGACGTTTGATACAGGGTCGTAATGTCATGGTCATCTCCCTTCCATTCCCGCACAGGCAGCCGAAAGCCCGGACATTCCTCAACGTTATTAAGCTATCATAAATAGGTCAATCGCTCCGTCGCATCACTTTGACTTGCAAAGCGGCAATCGCTGCCTTTTTTCTCATCACCAAACGGCATGGTAAAACCGGGATGGAGCGGTTTCCGGTCGGTCGTCACTGCTCATGACCAGATGAACGCCTGGCGTCCTCAGGACGCGCCGCAGCGATAGACCAGCAGCCGGTTGTCGGCGGGCATCACGCGGCGCGCTTCGACCGAGAGGCCCCGCGCCATGGCTGCTGCGTCGATCGCCTCGCGGTCGCGCAGACCCCAGTCCGGATCCTGCTTTCGCAGGCTGGCATCGAAGGCCGCGTTGCCGGGGCCCGTGAAACTGCCGCTCTCGTTGAAGGGGCCGTAGATCAGGAGAATTCCGCCCCGCGCGAGCCGGGAGGCTGCGCCGGCGATAAGGCCGAGGGTCTCAGACCATGGGGCAATATGGGTCAGGTTGGCTACGAAAACCGCATCTGTCGGTTCGCCTTGCCATGGCGGTCGGGCGGCATCGATCAGAACCGGAGGCCGGACGCGATCAGCCAGATCCGGGCAATGTGCCAGCCACTCCCCGATGGCGGCAACCCCCTCCGCCGTCGCCTCGCTGGGCGTCCACGTGACCTGCGGCAGATGGCGCGCCATCCAGAGTGCGTGCTCGCCCGAACCCGAGGCAATTTCCAGCACCGTACAGGGACGCTCGGGAAGCAGATCCGCCAGCGCCTCTCGGATCGGTTCGCGATTTCTGGATGTCGCAGGAGCGTGCCGAAGCCCGGGATGTCGTGCGGCGAACGCGGCGGGATCCTCCAGCGGATCCGTCGGCAGAGAATGGCTCGTCATGGCGGGCTCCATGCGTTTCAGGGACATGCCCCGCCCCTGAAACGCGACCAGGGGCGTTGCTATGTGTGATCATGGCATGGGCGATACGGGTGTGCACAGGTGAAACCTGCCGGGACGTTTCAACGACCGCCGATCCCGCTTTTCTTTCGGCCGCCCGGAGGGTTCACCACTGATGCCGGCCCGGGATTTCTCCCCGCGAGGCGATCTGGCCAGTTCCTGATGAACCACGGTACCCGCGAGCCCGGCATCGGCTTTGCGTAGAAATAACCCTGCGCGTTGTTGCAGCCCAGCGCCTCGAGGTGCGTGGCCTGCTCGCGGGTTTCGACGCCTTCGGCGGTGATTTCGAGATTGAAACTCCGGCCCAGCCCGATCACCGCCTCGACGATTGCCGCATCGCCCCGGTCGGTCAGCATGTCGCGCACGAAACTCTGGTCGATCTTGATATGGTCGACGGGGAACCGCTTGAGGTGCGTCAGTGATGCGAAGCCGGTCCCGAAATCGTCAAGGGCGATGCGCGTCCCGGCATCGTGGAACCGGCGCAGCGTTGCATGGATGGTTTCCGGGCAGCGTCCGAGAAAAACGGACTCGGTGACCTCGATTTCGAGAAGGATTGCGGGAATCCGATGATCTTCAAGGATCGCGAGAAAGCGATTCGCGAGCGCCGGATCGGCATATTCAGCCGATGACGTGTTGATGGCGACGGCTCCGCTCTGCAGCCCCATCTCACGCCATAGCTGCAGGTCGGAGGCGATCTGGCGCATCATGGCAATGCCGAAGGTGTTTGCGATCTCGACATCGGAAAAGGCGGATCCGAAGCGAGCGGGCGTCAGGAGGCCGTCGACCGGGTGCCGCCAGCGGGCAAGAGCCTCGAAACCGTTGATGCGCCCCGTTTTCAGGTCGATTTTCGGCTGATAGAACGGCACGAATTCTTGCCGTATCAGACCGTCGCGAACCTCCTGGACGATCTGGACCCGTTGATGCATGGCCCGTCGGGCGTGATCGTCATAGATCACAACCCGGCTTCGCCCTTCCGCCTTGGCGCGGTAGAGCGCGATATCGGCATCCTTCATCAATTCGACAGCGTCACGGTGATGGTCGGGGAAAGCGGCGACGCCGATGCTCGCCCTTGTCGCCAATGTGCGGCCTTCATATTCGAAAGTCATGCGCAGCCGGTCGATGAGGTCCCCGGCAAACCGGGCGGCATCGGCGAGGCCGAACGGTGCTGCGAGGATGATCGCGAATTCATCGCCGCCGAGCCGCGCGACCATGTCGCCCGGTCGGATCATGGCCTTCAGCCGGGTGGCCGTCCGGCGCAGCAATTCGTCGCCGGCGTCATGGCCCAGCAGATCATTCACATCCTTGAACTCGTCGAGGTCGATCAGCAGCAGGCTGACCGTGCTGCCGTTCGCCTCGGCGGTGTCGAGCATGTCATTCAGCTGTCTGGTGAAGGCGGCACGGTTGGGCAGGCCGGTAAGGGCATCCTCGTTGGCCATGCGCCAGATCTCGTTCTCGGCCTTCTTGCGCTTGGTGATGTCGGTGAAGGTGCGCACGACGCCGCCGCCGGCCACGGGGACCGTCCTCACCTCCAGAACCGTACCGTCGGGCCTTGTGCGCTCGTAGTCGTACCGGGTGGCATGGACGATAGCCTTGTCGATGTCATCGCGCAGGTCTTCTGCCACTCTGGCAAATTCGCCGTGATCCTTTTGAAATTGAACCACGTCTTCAAAGCGTGGGCGTGATTCGATGAGTTCGTCCGGCAAATCGAGCAGTTCGGCAGCACGCGCATTGATGATCGGGACCCGCCCGTCGGCCTCGATCATCACCAGCCCCTGATCCATCGTGGCGAGTGCGACCTCGAGGAAGCGGCGTTCGACGCGGATTTCGAGCTCGCGCATCACCGCGCGCGACAAGGCCTGGAGGATTTCGGTCTGTGCCTGCGTCGGCCCGTCGGGGCGCGCGACATGATCGAGGACACAGATCGTGCCCAGCGGCAGCCCGTCCGGCGTGCGCAGGACGGCTCCCGCGTAGAACCGGATATGCGGCTCGCCGGCAACGAAGGGATTGTCGCAGAAGCGGACATCCTGCGTCGCATCGGGAATGACGAACTGGCCCTTCCTCAAGATGGCGTGCGCGCAAAACGATACTTCGCGCGGCGTCTCGTGGATATCAATGCCGAGCGCGCTCTTGAACCACTGGGTATCCCTTGCAACGAAGCTGACGAGTGCCATCGGCGCGTCGAAGGTGCGTGCCGCGATTCCGGCAATGTCGTCGAAAGCGGTTTCCGGCAACGTGCCGAGGATGTCATAGGATTCGAGCGCGGAAAGCCGCTGCTGTTCCGTCCAGTCGTGCGCGCAAACATGCTCGTGCGCGCGGTCTCGGTCGGCTGGCGTTTCGCCATTGCTCATTCGCTTCCCCCAATCCGGATCGGATTCACATCAGGCGACGGGCAGGCTTCCCGGGCTACGCCGGTCCAGATCATGCGCGGGGCATGTTTCGATCCGCATACCGGGAAGAAGCCATTGGTAAAGAATGTTAAATCGATGGCGGCTGAGCATGGGGCCCATGCTCGGATGCGGACAGGTCCGCCGGGGTCCCGGCACGCGATCGCACATTCCCGATCGCGTGCCGGGCGCAATATCAGGCCGCCCGGACGCGGTTCAGGAAGCCTGCGACCGCGTTCTTGAGCTCGCCGGCCTGGCCGTTGAGGAGCTGGGAGGCGTCGCGCACCTCGGACGACATCTTCCCGGCTTCCGCGGCGGCTTCCCTGACGCCGGAGATCGCCTCGGAGACGGACGAGGTCCCGGTAGCCGCTTCGCTGACGTTGCGGGCGATTTCACCGGTCGCCGATTGCTGCTGTTCGGCTGCTGCCGCAACGTTTGCCGCGCGCTCCGTGATGTCCTTGATCATCACCACGATGCGATCGACAGCCGCCTTCGACAGATCGGCGGAGGATTTCATGTCAGCGATCTGGAGATTGATCTGCTCGGTCGCCTTGCTGGTCTGCTCGGCGAGCTGCTTGACCTCGGTGGCCACCACGGCGAAGCCGCGCCCGGCCTCTCCGGCGCGCGCCGCTTCGATCGTGGCGTTCAATGCGAGCAGGTTCGTCTTGTCCGCGATGTCGCTGATGAGCTCGGTCATTCCCGCGACGCGTTCGACGACCTGTGCGACGGCATCGACGGCGGATGCCGTCTGGACGGCCTCCTCGTTGGCGTTTGCGGCGAGGCTCGATGTGCCGTGGATGTCGCGTGCGACTTCGGTCACGGTGGCGGAGAGTTCTTCACTGGCTGCTGCCACGGCGCCGACATTCGTGCTCGCTTCCTCGGCAGCCGCCGAGACGGTGAGGACCTGGTTGCTGGTCTCCTCGGATATGGTGGACATGGCCACCGCGTTGCCGTTGAGCTGTTCGGCGGCAGCGCCGACCTGGGTGATGATTTCGCTGACCGCGCTCTCGAAATCACTGGCAAGCTGCTGCATCTCCTGCTTGCGTCTCTCTTCGGAACGCGCCTCAGCCGCCTCGGCTTCGTCTTCGAGCTGCTTTGCCCGTACGAGCCCCTGTTGGAGGACGAGCGCGGTCTGGGCGACGTCACCGACCTCGTCCTTGCGTTGCGTATCCGGGATCGCAATATCGAGCTTCCCGCCGGACAATTGCTGGAGGCAATCGACGATGCGGCGCAGCGGCACCGTGATGCCGGATTTTGCCACGATGAAGCCGAACAGGCCGCCCGCGAGCGTTCCGATCACCGCGATCAGAGCCAGCAATGTCGTCTTCGTGGTGGCCAGTTCCTGGGCTTCCACGGCCAGTGCGTCACCATTCGCATCGGTATAGGCGACGAGCTCGGCGAGCGATTCCCGCAGCTGGTTCGCGGCCCGGTGGTTCTGGCTCACGATCGCGTTCAACTGTGCCTGCGCTTGCGATATCTCGCTGCCCTGATGCCGCTCGCCTTCACGAAGAAAACTGTCCACCCCGGCAAAATACGCCTGCGCCCGGTCTTCAATGGTGTCGAGCAAAGTGACCTGATTGCCCGTCGCCGTTTCCCGCAGAAGGTCGAGGCGCTCGTTGAACATTTCCCTTGAGTCGAGCGCCGCATCACGGACTTCGCCAAAGCTCGACGGGTCGGCGATGATGCGGTATTCGGCGCGCGAAATCTCGACGGCGTTCTGGTTCATCGTCGCTGCGAGCCGTACTTCTT
>PXAW01000475.1 GCA_003567055.1 Hyphomicrobiales bacterium | reverse complement strand
GCGGGCGGCTGCCGTCGGTATCGTCGATCGCGTAACGCTGCGCGAGATCGGCGGCATGCACCACCCGACCGGCATGAGCGGGCGCGTCGCCCCTTGCCAGCAACGCGGCGATGCCGCGTCCGAGATAGAGCGGGCTCTCGCCTTCATCATCACGCATCCCCGCTTCCAGCGCCCGCTCCGTGCGCACCCGTCCCGGGGCGAGGGCGAGCGCGGTGACGCCCGTTTCCGCGAGATCCTGCGCGCAGGCATAAGCGAGCCGCGCCACGCTCGCCTTGGCGATGTCGTAGGTGAGATCGCCGAGATAGCCGCTCGCGGGATCGAAGGTGACGAAGCCGATCACGCCGGCGCGGGCCGCCACCATGGCCGGTGTCACCGCATGGGCGAGCACCAGCGCGGCGTAGAGCCCGGTCTCCATGGCGGGGGCGAACCGCGTCAGCGGGCGACGCCAATAGGGATCGCCCCAGCGCGTACCGTCATCGTAGCGCTCGCCGTCGAAGCCTTCATTGCCGCCCCAGACGGCGCAGATCGCGGTATCGATGCGCCCGAACCGGCGCAGGCACCAGGCGGTGAGCCCGTCCACGTCGCGCGGATCGGTATGGTCGCATCTGTAGGGATAGGCGCTCCCGCCCGCCGCGATGATCGTGCGGGCCGTATCCTCGACGGTCTCGCGCCGCGCTTCCGTGATGCGCCCGCCCTCGCTGGAACGCGCGGTCACCACCACGCGCATCCCCGCCGCGCCGAGGGCAAGCGCGATCCCGCGCCCCACCCCGCGCGAGGCCCCCGCCACGATCGCGACGGGGGCGGGCTCGGGCGCGGTTGCGGGTGTGGTGACGTTCGAAGTGTTGGCCTGCGAATCGGCGTCCGGGCTATTCTCCATGCCGGGAGGCTAGCGGGCGGGCGCACGCGCTGCAACGGAACACCCGCAGCCCCCACCGTGTTGGTGCGATTCATCAAGGGAGTGCGACCATGCCGAAGCTCGAACGGATCCTCGAAACCGTGCTTTATGTGAAGGATCTGGAACGCGCCGCCGCCTTCTACGAGGAATTCATGGAATTGCCGGTGCTGTTCACGGACAAGCGCATGCGCGCCTTCGATGTCGGCGGCAACGGCACGCTTCTGCTCTTCGTCATCGGCCAGTCCCTGCGCCCGGTCGAGACGCCGATGGGCACGATTCCGCCGCATGACGGGGACGGCCCGGCCCATATCGCCTTCTCGATCGCCAAGGCCGAACTCCCGGCCTGGGAGAAGCATCTCGACAAGGGCGGCATTCCCGTCGAGAGCCGGATGGAATGGCCGCGGGGCGGGATCAGCATCTATTTCCGCGATCCGGACGAGCATCTGCTCGAACTCGCCACGCCCGGCCTGTGGAAGGGCTATTGACGGCCCCGCCTGCGTCAAACCCGCACGCGGGCAGCGATTTGCGCGATCTGCGCGTTAGGTGAGCAGGTGTGGCTCCGTAGGGCTACGCTATCGGGGAGAACATCTGCGTGTTAGGCTCATGACCATGAATGACCGGCGCAAAAACCCGTTCGATCTGGCCTATTCGGATCACACGCCGCGCGGTGGCATCCTCACCCGGCTGCGCGGGGCGCCGCGTATCGTCTTCGCGGTGATCTGCCTGCTGATCGGGCTCGGTATCGCGATCGCCGACGAATTGCTGCAGGATGTGGAGCGCGAGGCCGAGCGGGCGCGGGATGTCGCCGTGGAAGACGCAACCCCCCTCGAGATCAGCCGCGCCGTCATCGCCGATCTCGAAGGCGGGATCGGCCCCGCCGTCACCATGATGATCGAGGAGGGGCTCGAAGAGGCGCGCAATCTCGGCGATGCCATGCTGGTCATCCGCATGAACACGCCGGGCGGGCTCGATTCCTCCACCCGCGACATCATCCGCCTGATCCTCGCCAGCGACGTGCCGGTGATGACCTACGTGGCGCCCAGCGGCGCGCGGGCGGCGAGTGCGGGCACCTATATCCTTTATGCGAGCCACGTTGCGGCCATGGCGCCCTCGACCAATCTCGGCGCCGCGACGCCGGTGCAGATGGGCGGCGGCTTCGGCGGCGGCGGTGACGACGAGGGCGAGGACCCGATGACGCGCAAGGTCGTCAACGATTCCGTCGCCTTCATCCGGGGCCTCGCGGAATTGCGCGGGCGCAATGCCGACTGGGCCGAGGAGGCCGTGCGCGAGGGTGCGAGCATCACCGCAAGCGTCGCCATCGAGCAGAATGTGGCCGATTACATCGCCGATGATCTGCGCGCAGCGATCGACGGGGCGGACGGGCGCGTCATCAACCTGCCGCGCGGGGCTTTCGTCCTGGAGAGCGCAGGCGCCCAGGTGGTCGAATTCCAGCCGAGCTTCATGACGCGGTTTCTCGGCGTCATCACCAATCCCAATGTCGCCTATATCCTGATGCTGATCGGGATTTACGGGCTGATCTTCGAATTCGCCAATCCGGGGATCGTCTTTTCCGGCGTGATCGGGGCGATCTCGCTCATCCTCGGCCTCTTCGCCCTCAATCTCCTGCCGGTCAACTATGCCGCCTTTGCGCTGGTGGGTCTGGGGGTGGCCCTGATGATCGCGGAGGTGTTCTCGCCATCCTTCGGGATCATGGGGATCGGCGGCGCCATCGCCTTCGCGCTCGGTTCGATGATGATCTTCGACGGTGAGGTGCCCGGGTTCGAACTGGATACCAGCGTCGTGATCGCCGCCACCATCGTGACCGGCCTGATCATCTTCATCGCGCTGACAACGGCCTTGCGCTCGTTCCGCGCGCGCACCGTCAGCGGTGACCAGGGCTTGCAGGACGAGACCGGAACCGTGCTGAGCTGGTCCGGCAAGTCCGGAGAGATCATGATCCACGGTGAGCGCTGGCACGCGGTCGCAGACGAAGCGCTCACCCCCGGCGCCACCGTGCGCGTTCTCGCCCGCGAGGGCCTCAATCTGCGCGTCACGGCTGCGGCACAGGCCGGGCCGAACGACGACACCCCCGAGATCCGAACGACCTGAATTCGAACGACCTGAGGAGAACCCGGATGCCGATCGATTTCGCCGCCTATATCCTTCTTGCCGCGCTGGTCATCGTCGTGATCGGCTCGGCGATCAAAATCATGCGTGAATATGAGCGCGCCGTGGTCTTCACCCTCGGTCGCTTCACGGGCGTGAAGGGGCCCGGTCTGATCATCATCATCCCCTTCGTCCAGCAGATCGTGCGGGTCGATCTGCGCACCATCACCCTCGACGTGCCGAGCCAGGACGTGATCTCGCGCGACAACGTCTCGGTGAAGGTGAATGCGGTGATCTATTTCCGCGTCGTCGATCCCGACCGCTCCATCATCCAGGTCGAGAATTTCATGGTTGCGACCAGCGAGCTGGCCCAGACCACCTTGCGCTCGGTGCTCGGCAAGCACGATCTCGACGAGATGCTGGCCGAGCGCGACAAGCTCAACGAGGACATCCAGGAAATTCTCGACAAGCAGACCGATTCCTGGGGCATCAAGGTCGCCAATGTCGAGATCAAGCATGTCGATATCGACGAGAGCATGGTGCGCGCCATCGCCCGCCAGGCCGAGGCCGAGCGCAACCGCCGCGCCCGGATCATCAATGCCGAGGGTGAATTCCAGGCCGCCGAGAAACTCGTCGATGCGGCCAAACTGCTCGGCACCGCACCCGAAGCCATGCAGCTACGCCTGCTCAACTCGCTCTACGATATTGCCGGCGACAAGAGCTCGACCATCGTCTTCCCGGTCCCGATCGACATGCTCAAGGGCATCTTCGGCAACAATGCCAATATCCCCGGCCCGTTCGTCGCGGGTGGTGACCAGACCGGCCAGGCCGGCCAGGCTGCCCCCGCTTCCGGTGGCGCCGCATCCGGCGAGGCAGGCGCTGCCAAAAGCGGCTGATCGGCCGCGTCACCATCAACAAGAGCGGCTGATCGCTCGCGCCACCTTCAAGATGCCGTTGCAGCAAGCGGGATCGGGCAAAGCCCCGATCCCGCTTTTCATTTGTGCCGCCGCCTGCGCCGGCCCGGCATGGCGACGCGGCGGGGCGGTGGTGCTAGCATCACGCAAAAGCCGATGAACGGCATGATTACGGGAGGTCACATGATCCGCTATCTCAAGGAAGGCGCAGCCGCAGAGGCGCTGGCCGCCGCCGACAAGAAGACCCGCCAGACCGTCGAGGCGATCCTGGAGGATATCGAGACGCGCGGCGACGAAGCCGTGCGCGAATATTCGCGCAAGTTCGACAAATGGGACCCGCCGCAATTCCGGCTCAGCCAGGCGGAGATCGACGCGGCCATTGCCGAGGTGCCCGCGCAGGCCATCGAGGATATTCGCGTGGCCCGCGAGCAGGTGAAGCGTTTCGCCGAAGCCCAGCGCGCGAGCATGCAGGATCTCGAGATCGAGACGCTGCCCGGCGTGGTGCTCGGTCATCGCCATGTTCCGATGGATTCGGTCGGCTGCTACGTGCCCGGCGGCAAATACCCGCTGATCGCCTCGGCGCTGATGTCGATCGTCACCGCGAAGGTCGCGGGCGTGCGCCGCGTCGCGGCTGCGGCGCCGCCGCACGGGGGCAAGCCAAATCCGTATGTGATCGCGGCGATGACCATGGCCGGTGCCGACGAGATCTACGCGTTCGGCGGCGTCCAGGCCATGGCGGCGCTCGCCATCGGCACGCAGGACATCGCGCCGGTCGACATGCTGGTGGGCGCCGGCAACGCCTTCGTGGCGGAAGCCAAGCGCCAGCTCTTCGGGCGGGTGGGGATCGATCTGCTCGCCGGCCCGACGGAGACCCTCGTCATCGCCGACGATTCCTGCGATGCCGAGACCTGCGCCACCGATCTCCTCGGCCAGGCCGAACACGGACCGACCTCCCCGGCGGCGATGATCACCGACAGCGAGGAGCTCGCCCGCGCCACCATGGCCGAGATCGAGAAGCAGCTCGAGACCCTTTCCACTGCGGAAGTCGCGCGTCAGGCCTGGGCGGATTACGGCCAGATCATCGTCTGCGACACCCGCGAGGAGATGGCGCAGGTCGCCGATGAACTCGCCTATGAGCATGTCCAGGTGATGACCCGTCACGATGACTGGTTCCTCGCCAACATGCGCAATTACGGCTCGCTCTTCATCGGCCACGAGACCAATGTCGCCTATGGCGACAAGGTGATCGGCACCAATCATACGCTCCCGACCAAGCGCGCGGCGCGCTATACCGGCGGGCTCTGGGTCGGCAAATATCTCAAGACGATCACGCATCAGCGGGTGAAGCCGGAAGCCACCGCGATTCTGGGCGAGTATTGCTCGCGCATCTGCGCCATGGAGGGTTTCGCCGGCCACAAGGCGCAGGCCGATCTGCGCGTGGCCCGCTACGGCAACCAGCGCGACCCCGCCGTGGCCGAGGCGATGACCGCCGATCCCGCCCCGGTCGGCAAACCCGTCTACAAGCCGATCTGATCGCAAGCACCACCGGCGGCCGTCTCGTGCCGCCGGCCCCTTCCCTTGGGCAATTGCAGATTTATCGCCCCATTGCGGGTCCGAGCCCGTTTGCGCGCTTGACGCATCCGCCCGATCCGGGCAAATCTCGCCTCATGACGAGGCTCACGCTCATTTGTCGCGAGATCATTATCAGCTAGCGCTCAACGCTGGCCGGAGCCGTCCTGTTTTCTTCACGCAAAGACAGACACTCTCCCGGGCCGGCGGCCAGACGGGGAAATTCGCATGTCGCAGGGTCTGACCCTCTACAACACGCTCACGCGCAGGAAGGAGCCCTTCGCGCCGATCGATGCGAATCACGTGCGCATGTATGTCTGCGGACCCACCGTCTATGACTATGCCCATATCGGCAATGCCCGCCCGATCATCGTCTTCGACGTGCTCTACCGCCTGCTGCGCCATCTCTACGGCGCCGATCACGTCACTTACGCGCGCAACATCACCGACGTGGATGACAAGATCAACGCCCGCGCCGCGCGCGATTATCCCGATCTCCCCCTCAACGAGGCGATCGCGAAGGTCACGGCGGCGACCGAGGCGCAGTTCAAGGCCGATGCGCGGGCGCTCGGCTGCCTCGAGCCCGATGTGGAGCCCCGCGCGACCGAGCATATCGGCGAGATGCGCGCCATCATCGACCGGCTGATCGCGCGCGGCGCGGCCTATGTGGCGGAGGATCACGTGCTGTTCTCCGTCGCCGCCATGGAGAAGCTGCCGCGCATGCCCGCCTACGGCTCGCTCGCACGTCGCTCCCTCGACGAGATGATCGCCGGCGCGCGCGTCGATGTCGCGCCGTATAAACGCGACGCCATGGATTTCGTGCTCTGGAAACCCTCAAAGGCGAACGAGCCCGGCTGGGAATCCCCCGGCGGCATCGCGACGAAGGGGCGTCCCGGCTGGCATATCGAATGCTCGGCCATGTCGTGGAAGCACCTGATCGAGGCCTTCGATACGCGCATAAGCTGCGACGATGCCGACCGCAACGTCTTCGACATTCATGGCGGCGGCATCGATCTCGTCTTTCCGCATCACGAGAACGAGATTGCACAATCCTGCTGCGCCTTCGGCTCCGAGCGCATGGCGAATGTCTGGATGCATAACGGTTTTCTGCAGGTGGAAGGCGAGAAGATGTCGAAATCGCTCGGCAACTTCATCACCATCCACCAATTGCTCGCCAGCGAGGATTTCGGCGATCGCGCCTGGCCCGGCGAGGTATTGCGTCTGGCCATGCTCAAGACGCAGTACCGCACCCCGATCGACTGGACCGTGCGCGGGCTGGAAGAGGCTTTGGCCAATCTCAAGGCCTGGCACGCAGCGGAAGGGATCGCCGAGATCACGCCTTCCGACGCGCCGCCGCCGGGCCTCGTCGCGGCCTTGTGCGATGATCTCAACACGCCCGGCGCCGTGGCCGAGCTGCACCGTCTGCGCAAGGCCGGCGAGACCGAGGCGCTCGCCGCCGGCCTCGCCTTCCTCGGCCTGTTCAACCCGGCAACCTACGCGCCTGCGGCTTCCGGCGCCGTGGCCCCGGATCTGCGCGCACGCATCGACGCCCTCGTCACCGCCCGCAGCGAAGCCCGCGCGGCAAAGGATTTCGCCGAGGCCGACCGCATCCGCGACGAGCTCAACCGGCTCGGCGTCACCGTCAAGGACAACAAGGACGGCACCGCCAGCTGGGAGCTGGTCGGATGAGTGCGCGCATGATGCAGGGCGGATCCCCTCTCCCGCCGTGGAGAGGGGATGGGGGTGAGGGGCGCTCATGAAGGGTCTTTCGCTCACCATGTCCGCGCAGCGGTTCCACCCTCCCCCCCGGCCCCTCTCCACAAGGGAGAGGGGAGGTCGCGCGATCCTGCCGGTTCGCGTCCTCCCCTGCGAGGAGCAAAACCCATGACCCTTCCCACAGTCACCCTCCGCCCCTACCTGCCCGAGGATGCGCCGGTGCTCGCCGCGATTTTCCAGGCGGCCGTCATGGTGCTCACTGAGGAAGATTACGCGCAGGATCAGCGCGAAGCCTGGGCGGCGTCGGCGGATGATGTCGATGCCTTCGGTGAGAAGCTCGCCGCGCATCTCACCCTGATCGCCGCGATCGACGGCGACCCGGCGGGGTTCGCCACGCTCGCAGACAGCCGCAAGGTCGAAATGCTCTATGTGCATCCCGATTGCGCCGGGATGGGGGTCGGCACATCGCTGCTCGATGCGCTGGAGAAGCTCGCCGGTGCGCGCGGCATCGATGCGCTTTCCGTCGATGCCAGCGAGACCGCGCTGCTCTTCTTCGAGAAGCACGGCTATACGCCCGAGCGACGCAACACGGTGATGCGCAACGGGGAATTTCTGTCCAATACCACGATGTCGAAACGGCTCGGAGGCGAGCCCGCACGGAAGGTCACGTCATGAGCGAGCGGCTTTATCTGTTCGATACCACCCTGCGCGACGGGGCGCAGACCACCGGAATCGATTTCTCCCTCGCCGACAAGATCGCGATTGCCAACCTCCTCGACCAGATCGGCATCGATTACGTCGAGGGCGGCTATCCCGGCGCGAACCCGCTCGATACCGAATTCTTCTCGCAAAAGCGTACCCGCAAGGCGGGTTTCACCGCTTTCGGCATGACGAAACGAGCGGGGCGCTCCGTGGCCAATGATCCCGGCATCGCCGCCTTGCTCGATGCGCAGGCGGATGCGATCTGCTTCGTGGCCAAATCCTGGGATTACCACGTGCATGTGGCGCTGGAGATCAGCCTCGAGGACAACCTCGCCGGTATCCGCGAGAGCGTCGAGGCGGCGCGGGCGCGCGGGCGCGAGGTGATGCTCGATTGCGAGCATTTCTTCGACGGCTACAAGGCCAATCCGGATTACGCGCTGGCCTGCGCCAAGACCGCATATGAAGCCGGCGCGCGCTGGGTGGTCCTGTGCGATACCAATGGCGGCACGCTCCCGGAGGAAGTGGCGCGCATCGTCGGGCAAGTGCGCAAGCACGTGCCGGGCGAGAATCTCGGCATCCACGCCCATGACGATTGCGGTTGCGCGGTGGCGAATTCGCTGGCCGCCGTCGAGGCGGGGGTGCGCCAGATCCAGGGCACGCTGAACGGGCTCGGCGAGCGCTGCGGCAACGCCAATCTCGTCACCCTCATCGCCACGCTCGCCCTCAAGCAACCCTGGGCGGAGCGCTTTGCGCTCAAGGCCGGGCCGGATGAGCTCGCGCGGCTCACCCAGGTCTCGCGTGCCCTTGATGAATTGCTCAACCGCGCCCCCAACCGCCACGCCCCCTATGTCGGCGCCTCCGCTTTCGCCACCAAGGCCGGCATCCACGCTTCCGCCGTCCTGAAGGATCCCAGGACCTACGAGCATGTCGATCCGGCGCAGGTGGGCAATCTGCGCCGGGTGCTGGTTTCGGATCAGGGCGGCAAGTCGAATATCCGCGCGGAGCTGGAGCGCATCGGCATCAGCCTCGACAAGGACGATCCGCGCCTCAACCGCGTGCTCGAGGAAGTCAAGCGCAAGGAAGCACAGGGTTACGCCTATGAGGGGGCGGATGCCTCGTTCTATCTGCTGGTCAAGCGCGTGCTCGGCGAGGTGCCGGGCTATTTCCTGGTCGACCGGTTCAGCGTCAATGTCGAGCGGCGCTACAATGCGCTCGGCGAATTGACCACCGTGGCCGAGGCCATCGTCAAGGTGATGCTCGACGGCGAGGTGATGATCTCCGCAGCCGAGGGCAACGGCCCCGTCAACGCGCTCGACGTGGCCCTGCGCAAGGATCTCGGCAAGTATCAGAGCTTCATCGACGATCTCGAACTGGTGGATTACAAGGTCCGCGTCTTCCAGGGCGGCACCGATGCCGTCACCCGCGTGCTTATCGAATCGCGCGACCGCGACGGCGATATCTGGGCGACGGTGGGGGTCTCGCCGAAT
>PXAW01000485.1 GCA_003567055.1 Hyphomicrobiales bacterium | reverse complement strand
TGGGACTGGAATGTGCCCGGCGGCGTGCCCGGTCATGGTGGGCAGATTGCGGGCGAAAGCGTGGCAAAAATGCTCGATAAACTGCTTCCGAAACCGGTTTCCGATGAAACGGCTACGGTTCCAGAATCGCCGGATCAGGCGCGGGAGGTGTCGGGCGAGGTCGTCGCAGACCAGCCGGGCGATGCTGCGACACAACCCGCAGGCGATCGCACCGATGTTTCGGCGGAGCCTGTCGAGGCGCAATCACAAGGCGGTGACAGCAATCAGGAATTTCAAGGCAAGGGCGCATCATTGCATCCGGATGCGCCGGCTGCCGCTGAGGCGGCACGCGCAGACAGCGACTCCGTGTCACGCTCCGAAGCCGAGGCGCGGATCAGGCCCCGCCGCCACGGCGGTGCGCTTCCGTCGTAAATTTATTTGAATTTTCAAAGCTTTGAAACTACTTCCTCTGCGGCAGAAACATGCAGCTTTGCTGCGCCGCGAAGTGCATATCGCTATTCACTTTAGAAAAACTCCATGGTAGCGTTTCGAAATGGAGGAGTCGGATCGGATCGTTGATCGGGTTCGGCACACAAGCAAAAGATGAACGCCAACGTGACGAATTTGATGCCGCATCGCAGCAATCTGTGCGTTCGTGGCGCGCCTGGGGAGGCCCGCTCATGAGCGAGGAGCAACTGCGCGCCCAGCATTACGGATTTCTGGCCCGCCTGCTCGGCGCAGCGCCGGACGGCGAATTACTCGGACAGATCGCGACCATGGCCGGCGACGAGACCGCCTTCGGGCAGGCCTACGGTGCGCTCGCGCGCAAGGCCGCGCAGATATCGCCCGAGGATGTCGCGAACGAGTATTTCGAGCTCTTCGTCGGTGTCGGGCGCGGTGAGCTCCTGCCTTACGGCTCCTTCTATCTCACGGGTTTCCTCAACGAACGCCCCCTCGCCGAGCTGCGTGCGGATCTGCGGGTGATGGGCGTCGAGCGTGTGCCCGGGCGTTACGAGCCCGAGGATCACATCGCCTTCGTTCTCGAAGTGATGGCGCAGCTGGCGCGCGGCGAGATCGCCGGCAACCAGGCGCGCTTCTTCGACAAGCATATCGGCCCCTGGGCGGCACAGTTCTTCGATGATCTGGCGATCGCACCCAGTGCCGACTTCTATCGCCCCGTCGCGGAGATCGGGCGGCAGTTCATGGATATCGAGGCCCGCGCCTTCGCTCTGGCGAGCGCATCCGGGTCGCGAGGGTAATGGCAGGTGAAACCATTCGGTGCGGCTGAGCCCACCGTGTTCGGGAGGATGATCATGAGTGTGAATGATCAGGATACGCGCAAGAAGACGGGCATCGGCCGTCGCGGCTTCTTCGGAGCCGTGGCCGGCGCCGGCGCGGCGGCTGCGATGAGTGTCGGGGGCGCGGTTCCCGTCGCGGCGCAGCAATCGCGGGACGAGCGCAAGCGCGCGCGCTACCAGGAAACTGAGCACGTGCAGGCCTTCTACCGCACCAATCGCTACTACACGGGAGAGTGACCGATGCTCGTCAAACGCAAGCAAGGTGAAGCCGCGCGCGGGCGTCTCGCTTCAATGGCGGCGGGGATCGCGACCAAGACGATCGACCGCCGCAGTTTCCTGCGCAATTCCGGTCTCGCAGTCGGCGGTCTCGCCGCGCTGGGGACGATCAATGCCGGCATGACCCGCCAGGCCGAAGCCGGCCCGACGGATCACAGCCGCCCCATCGAGCGCCGCAAGAACATCTGCACGCATTGCTCGGTCGGCTGTACGGTCATCGGCGAGGTGCAGGACGGCGTCTGGGTCGGCCAGGAACCGGCCTGGGACAGCCCGATCAACCGGGGCACCCATTGCGCCAAGGGCGCATCGGTGCGCGAGCTGGTCCATGGCGATCGTCGCCTGAAATACCCGATGAAGAAGGTCGGCGGCCAGTGGCAGCGCATCAGCTGGGATCAGGCCATCGACGAGATCGGCGACAAGATGCTCGAGATCCGCGAGCGCAGCGGTGCCGACTCGGCCTATCTGCTCGGCTCGGCCAAGTTCTCGAACGAGGGCGCCTACCTGTTCCGCAAGTTCGCCGCCTTCTGGGGCACGAACAACGTCGATCACCAGGCCCGCATCTGCCACTCCACCACGGTGGCGGGTGTCGCGAATACCTGGGGCTACGGCGCCCAGACCAACAGCTACAACGACATCCGCAATTCCAAGACCATCATCTTCATGGGGTCGAATGCTGCGGAAGCCCATCCGGTGTCGATGCAGCACATTCTCACCGGCAAGGAAGAGCAGCGCGCCAACGTGATCGTGTTCGATCCGCGCTTCACCCGTACCGCCGCCCACGCCACCGATTTCGTGCGCATCCGTCCCGGCACCGATATTCCGGTGATCTGGGGCATCATGTGGCACATCTTCCAGAACGGCTGGGAAGACCAGGAATACATCGCCCAGCGCGTCTGGGGGATGGATCAGGTCCGTGAGGAAGTCGCCAAGTGGACGCCCGACGAGGTCGAGCGGGTCACCGGCGTTCCGGAAGCGCAGCTGCGCCGCGTCGCCGAGAAATTCGCCACGGAGCGCCCCTCCACCTTCATCTGGTGCATGGGCGGCACGCAGCATACGGTCGGTACTGCAAACGTGCGCGCCTATTGCAACCTGCTTCTGGCCACCGGCAATGTCGGCGCCATGGGCACGGGCGCGAACATCTTCCGCGGCCACTGCAACGTGCAGGGTGCGACCGATTTCGGCCTCGATATCGGCAACCTGCCTTGCTATTACGGCCTCGCCGAAGGCGCATGGCGCCATTGGTCGCGCGTCTGGGACGTGCCCTACGAGTACTTCGTGAACCGCTTCGACGCCGTCCCGGCCAAGGGTGGCCGTGATCCGCGCACGCCCGAGCAGAACATGAACGTGCCGGGCATCCCCTCGACCCGCTGGTTCGACGCGACCATGATCGACGCGGAAGAGGTCGATCAGCGCGACAACATCAAGGCGATGATCGTCTTCGGACACGGCGGCAACACGGTGCCGCGCATGGCCGATGCCCGCGAGGGCATGAACGCGCTCGACCTGCTCGTCGTGGCGGATCCGCATCCCACCACCTTCGCGGCTCTGCATGAGCGCACCGACAACACCTATCTCCTGCCGATCTGCACCCAGTTCGAGTGCTCAGGCAGCCGCACGGCCTCGAACCGTTCGGTGCAGTGGGGCGAGAAGATCGTCGAGCCGATCTTCGAATCCGACAACGACTACGCGGTGATGTACCGTCTCGCGAAGAAGCTCGGCTTCGCCGACGAGATGTTCAAGCCGTATGAGATGGTGCAGGGCAAGTTCTCGGAGGAGCCGACGCCCGAATCCATCCTCCGCGAGATCAATCGCGGCGGCTGGTCGGTCGGCTATACCGGTCAGAGCCCCGAGCGGCTCAAGGCGCATATGGCCAACCAGGACAAGTTCGACCTGGTCACCCTGCGCGCGCCGGCCGATGCTGGCGATGTGGGCGGTGATTTCTACGGCCTGCCCTGGCCGTGCTGGGGGACTGCAGAGTTCCGTCATCCGGGCACGCATATCCTCTACAATCCCAACGTCCCGGTGAAGGACGGTGGCGGCGCCTTCCGCCCGCGCTTCGGCCTCGAACGCGACGGCGAGACGCTTCTGGCCGAGGGCAGCTGGCCGCCCGAATCCGAGATCGAGGACGGTTATCCGCAATTCACCATGGGCGTGCTCAAGCGTCTGGGCTGGGATGCGGATCTCACCCCGCAGGAGCGTGCGGTGATCTCGCGGATCGGCGAGTTCGACGAGGAGAAGATCGACGCGGTCAGCTGGTCGCTCGACCTCTCCGGCGGCATCCAGCGTGTCGCCATCGAGCATGGTTGCGTGCCCTACGGCAACGGCAAGGCCCGCGCCGTGGCGTGGAACCTGCCCGATCCGATCCCGGTCCACCGCGAGCCGATCTACTCGCCGCGCCCGGATCTGGTGGCGGATTATCCGACCCGCGAGGACGGACGTCAGTTCCGGATGCCGAATATCGGTCACACCATCCAGCAATCGGTCGTCGATCGTGGTCTGCACGAGAGCTTCCCGATCGTGCTCACCTCCGGTCGCCTCGTGGAATACGAGGGCGGCGGCGAGGAGACGCGCTCGAACAAGTGGCTCGCCGAGCTCAAGCAGGACATGTTCGTCGAGATCAACACCCGCGACGCCGAGTCGCGCGGGATCACCGATGGCGGCTGGGTCTGGGTCAATGGCCCCGAAGGCAACCGCGCGCGGGTGAAAGCCCTCGTCACGGAGCGCGTCGCGTCGGGTACGGCCTTCATGCCGTTCCACTTCGCCGGCTGGTTCCAGGGCGAGGACCAGCGCGGGAACTATCCGCAGGGCACTGATCCCATCGTTCTCGGTGAATCGGTGAACGTCGTCACGACTTATGGCTATGACCCCGTGACGGGCATGCACGAGGGCAAGGTCACGCTTTGCCAGATCGAGTCTGCCTGAGGGAGGATGAAACAATGGCGAGAATGAAATTCCTCTGCGACGCCGATCGCTGCATCGAGTGTCAGGCCTGTGTAACCGCGTGCAAGAACGAGCACGAGGTTCCCTGGGGCATCAACCGTCGGCGCGTCGTCACCATCAATGACGGCCTGCCGGGCGAGCGCTCGGTCTCCATGGCCTGCATGCATTGCGACGACGCGCCCTGCGCCGCCGTGTGCCCCGTCGATTGCTTCTACACCACGGCGGATGCCGTGGTGCTGCACTCGAAGGATACCTGCATCGGCTGTGGCTACTGCTTCTACGCCTGCCCCTTCGGCGCGCCGCAATATCCGCGCGTCGGCAATTTCGGCACGCGCGGCAAGATGGACAAGTGCACCTACTGCTCGGGTGGTCCGGAAGCGGACATGAGCCAGGCGGAATACGTCAAGTACGGCTCCAACCGCCTGGCCGAGGGCAAGCTCCCGCTCTGCGCGGAAATGTGCTCGACCAAGTCGCTCCTGGCCGGTGACGGCGACATCATCGCCGACATCTATCGCGAGCGCGTGGTCACCCGCGGCTACGGCTCGGGCGCCTGGGGCTGGCGCACGGCCTACGGCGAAACGATCTCCGTCTGATCGGGGATAACCGATCGGATCAATGGGGGAGGAAGTACCGTGGTACAGACATTGCTCAAACGCGCAGCCACGCTGTTCGCCGTCGTCGCGCTCGTGGCCTTCGCGGCACCCGAGCTCGCGGCGCAGCAGATCAACCCGACCGAGAGCTCGGTTCAGGAAGAGCAGCTGATGCGTGCTCTCCAGTCCGGCGAGGCGGTCTCCGGGCGCATCACCATTCCCGATGCGCGCGCGGGCGACCTGATCAAGCCCGACAACAAGAACTGGGCCGCCACCCATGGCGGCACCGTGAAGACGGTCAACGTCGTCGCCATCCTCGGGATGCTGGCGCTGCTGGTCGGCTTCTACATGTATCGCGGCAAGATCCGCATCGATTCCGGGCCGTCCGGGCGTACGATCCAGCGCTTCAACGCGGTGGAGCGTTTCGCGCACTGGCTGCTGGCCGCGACCTTCATCATTCTGGCCCTGACCGGCCTGAACCTGCTGATCGGTCGCGCGGTGATCCTGCCGATCGTGGGCGAGAGCGCCTTCGGGACGATCTCCGCCTGGGGCAAGATCGCGCATAACTACCTCGCCTGGCCGTTCATGGTGGCTCTGGTGATCGTGTTCGTCGCCTGGGTGCTGCACAACATTCCCAACCGCCTCGACATCGAATGGCTGAAGAAGGGCGGCGGCCTGTTCACGAAGGGGTCGCATCCGCCGGCAAAGAAGTTCAATGCCGGTCAGAAGCTGATCTTCTGGTCCGTCATCATCGGCGGCGCGGCGCTCTCCTTCACCGGCGTGATGCTGCTCTTCCCCGAACTCGCCGGCACCTCGGCGCAATGGCAGCTCTATCAGGTGATCCACGCCATCGTGGCCGGTATCATGACGGCGATCATCATCGCGCATATTTATATCGGCTCGGTCGGCATGGAAGGCGCCTTCGACGCCATGGGTTCCGGCCAGGTCGATGTGAACTGGGCCAAGGAGCACCATTCGATCTGGGTCGAGGAAAAGCTCGCGCGGGAGGGCAGGCCCGCCCCGTCTTCCGGCGGTGCGGCACCACAGCCCGCCGAGTGATCCGCGTGGCGCTGCGCGCAGCGCCATGTGCTCAAGGCAAACCGACGGTCCGGGCTGTGTCCGGGCCGTTTTTCGTCCGATCAGGGTATGAGACGGTTCTTTCATGGCGCAGGATGAGGCACTGACGGGAGAGGCGCGTGCGGCGCTTGCCGCGATCGCGCTGCCCGATGGCGGCAGGCTCGGCGACACCACCCGCCTCGCGGCGGTGAGCGCCCGCGAGGGGCGCGTCACGGCGATGATCGCGATCGCACCCGAGGAGGCCGAGGCCTTCTCAGCCGTGCGCGATGCCGCCCAGGCAGCTTTGGAAGCGCTTCCGGGCGTGGAAAAGGCGCTCGTGGCCCTCACCGCAGAAAGTTCCGCGCCGCCCCCTCAGCCGCAACCGAAACCAGCCGGCGCCCTCGGAACGACGCCCGGCGCGGCGCCGGCATCGGGCGCATCGCGCAAGCCCGCTGCCATGGCCGGGATCACGCATATCGTGGCCGTCGCCTCGGGCAAGGGCGGGGTTGGGAAATCCACGACGAGCGTCAATCTCGCGCTCGGCCTGCGCGCGCTCGGCCTGAAGGTGGGCATCCTCGATGCCGATATCTACGGCCCCTCGCTGCCGACCCTGCTCGGCCTGCGCGGCCAGCCGCGCGTGGGCACTGACCGCAAGCTCATCCCGATGCAGAGCTACGGGCTCAAGGCCATGTCGATCGGGCTGCTGGTCGACGAGGAGACCGCCATGGTCTGGCGCGGGCCGATGGTGATGTCGGCGCTGACGCAGATGATGGCGGAGGTCGAATGGGGCAGGCTCGACATTCTCATCATCGACATGCCGCCCGGCACGGGCGACGCCCAGCTCGCCATCGCACAGGGCACGGATCTCTCGGGCGCCGTCATCGTCTCGACGCCGCAGGATCTCTCGCTGATCGATGCCCGGCGCGGCATCACCATGTTCCGCAAGGTGGATGTGCCGATTCTGGGCGTGGTGGAGAACATGTCGCACTTCATCTGCACGGATTGCGGTGCGCATCATGCGATTTTCGGTGAAGGTGGTGCGGAAGCGGAGGCAAAGCGCCTCGGCGTGCCCTTCCTCGGCGGTGTGCCGCTCACCATGGAGTTGCGCCACGCGTCCGATCTCGGCCAGCCGGTGACGGCGATGGCGCCGGACGGGGTGCTCGGTCGCATCTATACGGGGCTCGCGGAGCGCTTGCTTGCGGGGCTGCAATAGGCGATTATGCCAAGGTTGGAGCCGGCGAGCCGGCTTCGCCAAAATCATAAAGGAGACCAAGGGGATGAAAGCGTTCGTAGCAGCGGCCATCGTCGCGATTCTGGCCGCCGTCGGCGCGGCCTACGTGCTCGACGGTACGTTCCAGACGACGGCCTACCAGGCCTTCACGACGGAAGGCGCCCGGCTCGACGATCCGGGTCGCAACCTCGTCGATTTCTGATCCGGATGCGGGATCTGGGCGCGGGGATGCGTCTCAGATCCCGAATCCCGCATAAGGCATGAAGCGCACCGGGTCGCCGGGCGCAATCTGTTGCGCTCCGTCGCCGATCTCCACCAATCCCGTCGCCCATGACAATCCGCTGATCCGCCCGGAGCCTTCCGAGGCGAAGACTTCCGCGTGACCATTTGCATCGAGCCGCGCGCGCAGATATTCGCGCCGGCCGGGTTTCTTGTTCTTCGAGAAGGCGGCGGGGACGGTGAAGGCCAGGGGCTCGCACCAGCCGGCCCCCGAGAGTGCGGCAAGCGCCGGGCGGGCGAAGATCAGGGCGCAGACGAAGGCCGCGACCGGGTTCCCGGGCAGGCCGAAGACCGGCGTTCCGTTCCACAAGGCCAGCGCCAGAGGCCGCCCCGGCTTGATGGCGATGCGCCATTCCTGCAAGGCGCCGGTCTCGCGCAGAAGCGCGGAGACGTGATCCTCGTCGCCGGCGGAGGCGCCGCCCGAGGTGAAGATCACATCCGCCTCGCGCGAAGCCGCGTCCAACCGCGCGCGAAGCGCCTCCCGGTCGTCGCCCACATGGCCGAGATCGACCGGCTGGTAATGCCAGGCCTGCGCGAGCGCGAGCAGCATGGGCCGGTTGGCATCGTAGATCTTGCCCGGTGCCAGCGCTTCGTCGGCGAAATCGCCCACGATCTCTTCGCCGGTGGAGAGGATACCCACGCGCAGGCGGCGATGCACCGCGACTTCGCCGATGCCGAGCGCGCTCAGCAGCGCCAGATCAGCCGGTGTCAGCGATCGGCCCGCCGGCAGGGCCGGCGCCCCCGCCGCGACATCCTCCCCCGCCTTGCGGGTATTGGATCGCGGCTTGATCGGGCCGTTGAAGGCGATGCGCGCGCCATCCGTGGCGCAATCCTCCTCCAGCACCACCGTATCGACGCCCTCCGGCAGGATCGCGCCGGTGAGGATGCGGATGGCCTGACCGTGCGGCACCTTGCCGGTATAGGGCACGCCGGCGGCGGCGCGGCCCGTGATGAGCGGCAATTCCTGCTTCCCGTCCCCGGTGGCGGCATGGGCGAAGCCGTAGCCGTCGACGGCGGCATTGGGGGCGGGCGGATTGGAGCGGCGCGCGACCGTATCGCGTGCGAGGACGCGGCCCAGCGCGGCGGCGGTGGGCAGGGTCTCGACACCCGTGATCGGACGAAGCGCCGCCCGCAGCAGGGCGAGCGCATCATCCACCGGTGTCCAGTCGACGCCCGGCGGCAGGGCGAAACAATCATTCTGAAGGCGTGGCGGTTCAAGCGCGCTCATGCCGGTCGCGATCTCCTGGGCTGTCTCTTGCAGAAGGGTCTCGCACCCCACGCCGAGAATCCAGCCCTCTTCGCGCAAAATTGCCTCCGAGATGCCGTCCCCGCCACGCTGCGCGCGCATCGCGGCGGGGACGGCATCGCGCGCATGCGCGCCCAGCGTGGCGGCGAGGAGCCTGACCTGCACCGCATCCTTGATCGCATCCGGGTCGCGGGCGAGCACCCGGTTCACCGCCCCGTCGAGCAGCGAGGGATAGATCTCGATGAGCGTGATCGGCGCATCGCGCTCCTCGAAAGGCCAGACCGTGAGCGCATCGCCGAAGCGCTTCCGCAGCGCATGCAGGCGCGGTATGCCGAGCAGGGCCTGCGAGCCGACCGAGCCGGTGGTGAAGAGCTTCCAGCAGGGTTGCGCGCGGGGGATGCGCGCCTCGACAAGGCGCCGCTCAGGCAGGCCGTGACCGTTCCGCAGCGAGCCGCGCTCGGGCAGATCGGGCAGCGCGAGCGATGCCGGGCGGCCCCAGAACGGGCCTATTCCCGGAAAGCGACGGTTGATCGCGGCGGCGATCGCGAAGCGGTTATTGGCATTG
>PXAW01000460.1 GCA_003567055.1 Hyphomicrobiales bacterium | reverse complement strand
CGACGGTCTTGCCAGAAGAGAAGGGCGACGGGGTGTTGCTTTCAATGCGTAACATAAAATCTACTCCTTAATAATATAGTGTATTATCCCTAATTTACACGCAAATCACAATCAAAATTATATAATCAAACTTCATGTCAACGCATGTCTGCATTGACATGAAGTTTCGTCACGCGGCTAACAGGCTCATGCTGCCCGGATCTGCTGCAGGAAACTGCGCACCCGGGAATTGACCAGATCGGCCTGCTCCTGCAGCGAGGCGGCGGTCTGCACGACCTCGTCGGCGGCCTCGTCGGCCGAGGTGATCATGCTGCGGACATCGGCGATGTCCTCGCTGACATGCGAGGCGCCGGCCCGCGCCGTATCGGCGCTCAACGCGATGGTCTGGGTGGCTGCGGATTGCTCCTCGACGGCGGCGGAGACGGAGGTCATGGCCGAAGAGATCTCGCCGACCTTGCTCTGGATCTCTCCGACGGCGCCGACGGCCTGATCGGTAGCCGCGCGCATCTCGGCGATTTGCAGGCCGATCTCCTCGGTGGCCTTCGCGGTCTGCGTGGCGAGGCCCTTCACTTCCGCTGCCACGACGGCGAAGCCCTTGCCGGCTTCACCGGCGCGTGCCGCTTCGATCGTGGCGTTGAGGGCGAGCAGGTTGGTCTGGTTGGCGATGCTTTCGATCAGCCCGACGATCTCGCCGATGCGCGAGGCGCATTCGCTCAGGGAGGCGACGACGGTGCCGGTATCGGCGGCGAAGCGGTCGGTTTCCTGAGTGACCTGCGCCGAGCGGGTGATCAGCTGCGAGATTTCCATGATCGAGTTCGACAATTGCTCCGTCGAGCTCGCCACATCGGCCACGGAATGGCTTGCCGTCTGCGCGCCTTCCGCAACCCGGTCCGAGCCGGAACGGGCGCGCTCCGACTGATCGGCCATGCCGCGCGCCGCGCGGGTCAGCGCATCCGCCTGACCGCCGAGCGCGCCGACAGCCTCGCCGATGGCTGCTTCGAGATCGCTCGCGAGCGCCTGCATCGCTTCGGAGCGCGCCGCATTCTGCGCCTCAGCCGCAGCTTCGGCTTCGCGTGCGCGCTGCTGCGCATCGGCCTGGACGCGGTTGCGGATGCCGCCGACGGCGCGGGCGATGTCACCGATCTCGTCGCTGCGCTCTTCGCCCGCGATATGGGTGACGTTCGAATCCTCCGCCAGACGGTGAAGGGTGCCGGTCAGCGCCTTGATCGGGCGCACGATGGAGCGCCCCGTCAGCACCGCGACAACCAGTGTGCCGCCCAGTATGGAGAGGGTGGCGATGATGATCCCGCGCGCCGTGGCGACCACATCGGCGAGCGCTTCCGCCGTCGTCTGATCCGTGACCAGATAGAAGTCCTGGCCGAGCCATGAGATGGCGCGCTTCTCGGCGAAACGGGCCGCACCGTTCTCATCGGTGAAGGTGAACGTGCCCATTCCCGCCTGCTCGACGGCGGGGCGATTCAGCGGCGTCAGGGCGCTGTCACCGTCCACCAGCGGGCGGTTCGAACGCAGCAGCCCGTCGGCGCCGACCAGATAGCTCTCACCCGTCTGGCCGAGGCCGTCGCGGGAGGCGACGCGCGCATCGATCACGTCGGCGGTGAGGCGATAGATGATGACACCATCGGCAGGCATTCCGTCGAGGCCATGCGAAAAGACCGGCGTTGCGACGAAGGCCGAGGCGACGCCCGCGGCGGGTTCGTATTCAGCGAAATCGATGAGCACGACTTCACCCCGTGGCGCATCGATCGCGGCCTCGAAAGCGGCGGCGGCGCCGGTATCGGCCATGATCGCATCGTCGATGTCGCGGGCGAAGTCGCCATATTTCGCGACCGTGTAGATGATCTCGCCTGCCTCGGTCAGCACCATGATGTCGGCATAACCGCGTTCCTGCATGATGGCCCGGAAGGAGGCGTGAACGTCGGTATGGCGCCAGGCATACATCGATTTGTCGCCTTCGCCGGTCAGTGCGATACGCTCCTGCGTCGTTCGCGGCGTGGTGAAGAAGGTCGTGAATTCTCGCCTTTGCCTGTCGTTCAGGCGGAACGAGGAGCGCAGGTCTTCCAGCACGATGCGCACCGTCGCGTTCTCGGAGAGGGTGAGGAGGTCCCGGGCCGTCGCGTCGAGATCGGCCTGAAGGGCCTCGCTGCGAGAATCGGCCACCAGCGCGAGGCGGTCGCGCGTGGCTTCGACAAGGGCGCCATGGGCGCTCGTATAGGCATAGTAACCCACAGCTGCGCAGGAAAGCAGTGCCACAAGTCCGATCGTCAAGGTAATCCGCGCCTGGAGCGTCAGCCTAGCGATCCCCTTGGTCATCTCGAAATACCGCATGAGCAGCTCCTGAATATCGTTCTCGTCACGCAGACCGGTCTGGTTCCCAAGGATCCCGACCGCAGCACATTCTTGCAACCCGAAAGCCGTTTGGCAGGCTATGCATGGACGCAGTTTTCTTAAAATACCTTCATAAATGGTAATCAGGATCGCGTAATCGGGCAAAAAATGCGAAAACCGGCGCGAAGGCCGGTTTTCGTTATCCGTTTCTCTACTTATGATTGTGCGATGCGGTCTACCTCACTACCACACGGGCGCCGACGCGGACGCGTTCGTAAAGATCCTTCACATCCTCGTTCATCATCCGGATACAACCCGAGGACATGGCCTGGCCGATCGTATGGGGCTCATTGGTGCCGTGGATGCGGTAGAGCGTGTTGCCGAGATAGAGCGCGCGAGCGCCGAGCGGATTGTCCGGGCCCCCGGCCATGAAGCGCGGCAGTTCCGGCTGCCGGCGACGCATGGATTCCGGCGGACGCCAGTCCGGCCACTGCGCCTTGCGGGTGACGGTCTCGGTGCCACGCCATGAGAAGCCCTCGCGACCCACGCCGACGCCGTAGCGGATAGCCTTGCCGCCCGGCTGGACGAGATAGAGGAAGCGGCTCGACGTATCGACCACGATCGTACCGGGCCCGTACGGACCGCTGTAATCGACCGTCGTGCGGCGGAAGCGCTCGGCGACGGGCGTGCTGCGCGGATTGGCGCGCGGCGCGGGTGCGCTCGCCTGGAGGGATGCGACCTGACGGTTGCCTGCACGCGCTGCGGCTTGCGGCGCGGCGCTGCGGGCGGTCGCATTCTGATGGCGCACGGTCGGAGGCGTGCGGGCGGAAATGACCCGCGCGGGCATGGCGTCATTCGCCGGCAGTGCGCGGGGCGCCGGCCGGGCCTGCTGCGGACGCTGCGGGGCAGCGGTCTGGGCATTGTTACGCGTTTGCGGCGCCGTGCGGGCAGGTGCCTGCGCTTGTCGCGGTGCCTGCGCGCGCGTTTGTTGCGGAGCCGCCTGGCGACGTTGCGCCTGCTGGGGCGGTGGCGCGGCATGGGTGCGTGGTGCCGCATGCGTGCGCGGTGTCGGGTCACGCCCGGTGATCAGCATTTCGAGGAAGCCGCCGCCGAGATTGGGCTGGCGGGCCTGCTGCTGATGTGCTCCCGGAGGTTGATTATAGGCGGCGCGGCTTTGCGCCGACGCCTCACCGCCGCCACCGATCCCGCTCGCGGGAACGATGAGGCAGGCCGCCGCGAAGGCGGTCAGAGCCGTAAAGCCTGTCAGTTTCATGCAATTGACCTCTTGGTGTCGGACGCCTCGGATCGATCGGTCTCGCCGGCTTGCGCCGCGAGCGCGGTTGGTCACGCGCGGGTCGTTCTTGTGCGGCCCGTCGTCGATACAGCCTGTAATCGCAGATCCGTTTTGAAGAATTCTTTCGACCGGGCGCAATTGCCGCGCGAAATCATGTCGAGGCGATGGTTTTACTGATATTGGTGAATCAGAAATGGGAAAGTACGGTGAATCAACTCTGAACGATCAGAATGCTTGTTGGTTCGGTGGTATTGCGCGCGTTCACGTTATTCTAATGAATTGCCGTCATGGATATCGGGACACTTCCAGAAAGGGATCGACGGCGCGCCATGTCACTTGCCCATAAACGCTATCGCATCGAAGAAACCCTCGGCCACGATCCGCGCTTTTTTCAGCCGATCGAGATACCCGTGACCCCGGTCGCTTCCGCAGCGCCCGTCGCCGGCGAGGCTGCCGCCAACGATCCGCGCTTCGAGCAGATCATGACTGCGCTCGAAGAGATCAAGCGCTACATGGACCCGGCGCTGCGCAATTCCGCCGATGTGGTCGAGGCCTATCGCCGCGAGATCGCGGAGGTCTACGAGCTGCGCGGCGAACTCGACGCGATGAAGCTTGCCATCACCCAGACCAAGCGCGAGATCGCCTCGCTCTACCGCTCCGAGGAGGAGGGCAAGGGCATGCGCCGCGTCGCCGGCGAGCTCGATGCCGTCGTCGGAGCCACGGAGACGGCGACGAGCTCGATCCTGTCGGGGCTCGAAGATATCGAGGCGGAAGCCAACATGCTGCGCGCATCCGGCATGGATAGCGGCAACAACGACCATGTCGGCGCGATCCTCGACCGCGTGATCAGCATGTATGAGGCCTGCAACTTCCAGGATCTCACGGGTCAGCGCATCTCGAAGATCGTCAACGTGCTGAAATTCGTCGAGGAGCGCCTCGACAAGATGATCGGCGTCTGGGGCGGGCTGGAAGCCTTCAAGGAAATCGCCGATACGCATCCTGACGGCCTCCCGGCCCTCGATGACGAGAAGAGCCTGTTGAACGGGCCCAAGCTCGACGAGGATGACGGCCACGTCGATCAGGGCGATATCGACGCGCTGTTCGACTGAGATGGCCGTGCGTACCGGCACGCGACCCTGAAACGAGAACGGGCGCCTTCGCGGCGCCCGTTTTGCATTTCACGACCGGTATCCGCTCAGCGGGTGAACTTTTTATACTTGATGCGCTTGGGGATGGTCGAATCCGTGCCCAGCCGGCGCTTTTTATCCTCTTCGTAATCGGCGAAATTGCCCTCGAACCATTCCACATGGCTGTCGCCCTCGAAGGCGAGGATGTGGGTGGCGATGCGATCGAGGAACCAGCGATCGTGGCTGATGATCACGGCGCAGCCGGCGTAATCCTCCAGCGCATCCTCGAGGGCGCGCAGGGTATCGACGTCGAGATCGTTGGTCGGTTCGTCGAGCAGCAGCACGTTGGCGCCGCTCTTGAGGATGCGCGCGAGATGCACGCGGTTGCGCTCACCGCCCGAGAGCATGCCGACCTTCTTCTGCTGGTCGCCGCCCTTGAAGTTGAAGGCCGAGCAATAGGCGCGGGAATTCATCTCGCGCTTGCCCAGATAGATGATCTCGTTGCCGCCAGAGACTTCTTCCCAGACGGTTTTATTGGCGTCGAGCGCATCGCGCGACTGGTCGACATAGCCGAGCTGCACCGTCTCGCCGATGCTGATCGAGCCCTCGTCCGGGGTCTCCTGGCCGGTGATCATGCGGAAAAGCGTGGTCTTGCCCGCGCCGTTGGGGCCGATCACGCCGACGATCCCGCCGGGCGGCAGCTTGAAGGAGAGGCCGTCAATGAGCAGCTTGTCTTCGTAGCCCTTCTTCAGATTGTCGAATTCGATCACGTTGGCGCCGAGCCGCTCGGCGATCGGAATGATGATCTGCGCCGTGGTCGGACCCTTGTCCTGGGCCTTTTGCACCAGCTCCTCGTAGCGCTGGATACGCGCCTTGGATTTGGTCTGACGGGCTTTCTGCGACGCGGAGACCCATTCGCGCTCGCGCTCGATGGTGCGCTGGCGCGCCTCGTCCTCGCGCGATTCCTGCGAGAGGCGCTTCTGCTTCTGCTCCAGCCAGGAGGTGTAATTGCCCTCGTAGGGGATGCCGCGACCGCGATCGAGCTCGAGGATCCAGCCGGTGACGTTGTCGAGGAAGTAGCGATCGTGGGTGACGATCAGAATGGCGCCGGGATAGTTGCGCAGATGCCCTTCGAGCCAGGAGACCGTCTCGGCGTCGAGATGGTTGGTCGGCTCGTCGAGGAGCAGCAGGTCGGGCTGCTCGAGCAGCAGCCGGCACATGGCCACGCGGCGGCGTTCACCGCCGGAGAGGTTTTCCACGCCCCAATCGTCGGGCGGACAGCGCAGGGCGTCCATGGCCTGATCGACCTTGGAATCGAGATCCCACAGATCCTTGGCCTCGATCTCGTCCTGGAGCGCCGTCATCTCGTCGGCGGTCTCCTCGGAATAGTTCATGGCGAGATCGTTGTAGCGCTCCAGGATCGCCTTGAGCGGCGCGACGCCGAGCTCGACATTCTCGCGCACGGTCTTGTCGTTCTCGAGCTTCGGCTCCTGCGGCAGGTAGCCAACCTTGGCGCCGTCAGCCACCCAGGCCTCGCCGTTCCATTCCTTGTCGAGCCCGGCCATGATGCGCAGGAGCGTGGACTTACCCGCGCCGTTGGGCCCGAGCACGCCGATCTTGGCATCCGGATAGAAGGACAGGTGCACGTTATCCAGCACCTTCTTGCCGCCGGAATAGGTCTTCGAGAGACCCCGCATATGATAGATGAACTGTCGCGCCACGAGCTTCGTCCCATCGCAAGCTGTATGAAAATCTGTGGCACGGGATAGCAGGGTGAGCGCGTGGTCACAAGCAGGTTCGGGCCTGCCCGAGGCGCCCCCTCGACCCCGAATTCGCTCTTTGCACGGCGCGACAACGTGTTTTTCGCAAAATTCATGTTTGCGCGGCGCCGCGAAGTGCTTAAGGTTCAAGGGAGATTGTCCTGCGCCGACGTTTCCGGTGAGCCGGTGTCGTGCCGTGAGTAAAGAGACGTGACAACGCCATGGCGACGGAAAAGCAGCCCATCATCATCAAGAAATACGCCAATCGCCGGCTCTACCATACCGGCGCCTCGACCTATGTGACGCTGGAAGACCTCGGCACAATGGTGAAGGCGGGCGAGGATTTCCTCGTCTACGACGCCAAATCCGGCGAGGACATCACCCGCTCGGTGCTGACCCAGATCATCTTCGAGCAGGAAAACAAGGAAGGCGGCCAGAACCTTCTTCCGGTTACGTTTCTGCGCCAGCTGATCCGCTTCTACGGGGACAGCATGCAGGCCATGGTGCCGAGCTATCTCGAGCATTCCATGTCGCTGTTCACCCGCGAGCAGGAGAAGATCCGCGCGCAGATGAGCGAGACGTTCGGGCCGAAGGCCTTCATGGCGCTCGATGAGCAGGTGCGCAACAATATGCAGATGTTCACCGAGGCAATGAAGGTGTTCACGCCCTTCGCCAACAAGGGGGGCGCCGGGAAGGGCGATTCCGACGGCGAATCCGGGGCGGGGGCGGAGGCCGATATCGACAGCCTGAAAGCCCAGATGGCCGAGATGCAGGCCCGGCTCAACGAGCTGGCCAAGAAGTAACGCGGTCAGGCGACAGCGCTGTCAGTGGCGGGAAGCGTGCTCGCCGCAAAACCGGGCAGGTGGTCGGATGCTCCCTGGGCATGTGGCCTGTTTTGCCGGCATCCGGCTGCGTCATAATGTGAAATTCCACAACCGTTGCCCCGATTCCGCTTTCTTTGCGCTACAGAATCTGTCTGACTTGAACTGTGGCACGAGGCACTGACGAGGAGGTTTCGGGGCGTGTCGGTGACGGATGAAGGGATCGTCTCGCAATCAGTATCCGCCGGGACGTCCGGGCGCGGCGGCACGCATCGTGGTGCATTGCCGGCGCGCCGGCTGCTGATCGCCACGGATGCCTGGCATCCGCAGGTGAACGGGGTCGTGCGCTCCATCGAACACATGGTCGCCCGCGCTGCTGATTTCGGCTTCGAGACGAGCGTGCTGGAGCCGGGCGCCTTCCGCAGCGTGCCGATGCCGACCTATCCTGAAATCCGCCTCGCCCTGCCGCGCCCCTCGCGCATCGCGCGTTTCATCGCGCAGGCGCGGCCGCAATACATTCATATCGCCACCGAGGGGCCGATCGGCCTGATGGCGCGTCGCTACTGCCTCGCGCGCGGGCTGGGTTTCTCCACCGGGCTGCATACCCGCTTCCCGGAATATGCCGCAGCGCGCTTTCCGCTCTCCGAGCGCCCGCTCTACCGCATGCTGCGCTGGTTCCACGCCCCCGCCGATTGCGTCATGGTCGGCACGCAGACCATGCTCGACGAACTCGCGGCGAAGGGTTTCGACAATCTGGTGCTCTGGCAGAAGGGGGTCGATTGCGCCCAGTTCCGCCCGCGCGCGCGCAAGCGGCCCGAGGGTGCACCGCCGATCTATCTCACGGTCGCGCGGCTTGCGGTCGAGAAGAATCTGGAAGCTTTCCTCGCGCTCGACCTGCCCGGCCAGAAGATCGTCGTCGGTGACGGGCCCGACCGCGCGCGGCTCGAAGCGATCGACCCCTCCGCGCGCTTCCTCGGCAAGCTCACCGGCGAGCCGCTCGCGGAGATTTATCGCAGCGCCGATGTCTTCGTCTTCCCCAGTCTCACGGATACGTTCGGCATCGTCATGCTCGAAGCACTCGCCTCGGGCGTCCCCGTCGCGGCCTATCCGGTGCCCGGTCCGCTCGATGTGCTCGGCGATTCCGGTGCCGGGGTGATGGATTGGGATCTGCGCCATGCCATCCTCGCCGCGCAGGCGATCGATCCTGCACTCTGCCGCGCCCATGCCGAGAATTTCGACTGGAGCGCGAGTGCGCGGGAATTCTACGGCCACGTGCTCTCCCATGGCCTCGCCCAGCGCGATGCGCATCGTGATACACGCGGGCCGATGCCGTTCGCGGCCAAGGCCTGAGCCGGCGGGAAGATGGGGGAGGGGCTCACGACTCTGGCGCTCGTCGCGCTCGGCGGTGCGCTCGGCAGTGTCGCGCGCGTGCTCGTCGCGCAGGCTGTCACTTCCGGGCTGGGTGATTCGTTCCCCTGGGGCACCCTCGTCGTGAATGTAAGCGGTGCGCTGCTGATCGGTGCGCTGTTGCCGCTTCTCGCGGGATTCGAGGGGGTCGTGGTCTCGGGATCCGGTTCGCCGGGCGTCGCGCTGCTGGTCGTCGGGCTGGTGGGCAGCTACACGACCGTCTCCTCGTTTTCGCTCCAGACCTTCGCGCTGATGGAGGAGGGGTCTTGGCGGGCCGCAATCGGGAATGTGCTGGGCTCGGTGGTGCTGTGCCTGGCAGCCGTCTTCGTGGCATCGAAGGCGGTTTCGACCCTCATGGGGGTTGCCTGATGGCGCAGGGTGCGAGCAGCGGCAAGGCTGAGCGATCGGGATCTGCGGCGACGCTCCTTCCCGTCGCCCTCGGCGGCGCGCTCGGCGCCTGCGCCCGCCATCTCCTCGGCCTTGCCACGATCGCGCTCTGGCCGGAGGCGGGGCTGCCGATCGGCACCTTCGCGGCAAATGCGCTCGGCTCGTTCCTGATCGGCGTCGTCGCCGCGTTGATGTTGCGCGACGGGCAATTCGGAGCGACGCCGGCACGCCGGCAATTCCTCGTCGCCGGCTTTTGCGGCGGGTTCACCACCTTCTCGATCTTCTCCTTCGAACTGCTCTATTTCATCGAGACCGGCGCCTTCGCCCTGGCCGGCGGTCATCTCCTGCTCTCGCTGATCGTCTGGCTCGGCGCCGTCGCGCTCGGCATGCGCCTCGGCCGCCGGATACGCTCCCGATCATGAAGCGGGGTCGTCCCCTCCAATCGAACGGGGCGCGCCCGCTCCGTCGCTGCTAAGCCTTGCGAATCGCGAGTGAAGAGGGAGACGGGCGATGTGGGATTTTTCCATCGGTCGAACAATCAGTCTGCTGATGCGGACGATGCCGTTCATCCTGTTGCGGATGGCGGTCTATTTCGG
>PXAW01000214.1 GCA_003567055.1 Hyphomicrobiales bacterium | reverse complement strand
ATGGTCGATCCGCGCTTTCGGGGGCTGCGCATCGGCCAGCGCCTGTACAACGAGCGCCGGCGTCTCGCGCAGGATTACCAGCTCAAGGGCATCGTCTTTGCCGGGCGCATGCCCAGCCTCGCGCAGAAGGTGCGCCGCAAGGAGGTCGAGAGCCCGGAAGACTTCCTGGAACAGATCAGGGAGCAGAATCTCCGCGACCGGGTCGTTTCCTTCCAGATGCGCAACGGCTTCGAGCCGATCGGCATCCTGCGCAACTATCTGCCCGGCGACAAGGAGAGCATGGGGCATGCCGTGCATCTGGTCTGGTGGAACCCCGCCGTCGTCGAGGCGCCGGCCGGGCGCACCAAGACCAAGTCCCAGCGCGGACGTCTTGCCCATACCGTGCGCGTGGCCTGTATCCAGTACCAGCAGCGGCGCGTGCGTTCCTTCGAGGAATTCGCCGAGAACGTCGAATATTTCGTCGATGTCGTCGCCGATTACAAATCCGACTTCGCGGTCTTCCCGGAGCTGTTCACGTTGCAGCTCCTCTCGATCGAGAACGAGCCGATCCCGCCGGATCAGGCCATCGCCACGCTGACGAAATATACCGAGCGCCTCAAGGAGCTGCTCTCGCGGCTCGCGGTGCATTACAACATCAACATCATCGGCGGCTCGCATCCGACCCTCGACGAGGACGGCGACATCGTCAATGTCTGCTATGTCTGCCTGCGCGACGGCTCGATCCACGCTCAGGCCAAGATCCACCCAACCCCCAACGAGGCCTATTGGTGGTCGATCGTCGGCGCCGATGATGTCGGCACGATCCAGACCGATTGCGGGCCGATCGGGGTGATGATCTGCTACGATTCCGAGTTTCCGGAACTCGGCCGCCATCTCGTCGATCAGGGCGCGCAGATCCTGTTCGTCCCCTTCTGCACGGATGAGCGCAAGAGCTATCTGCGGGTGCGCTATTGCTGTCAGGCGCGGGCGGTGGAAAACCAGGTCTATGTCGCGCTCGCGGGCAATGTCGGCAACCTGCCCGGCGTGCCCAACATGGATATCCAGTATGCCCAGAGCTGCATCCTGACGCCCTGCGACTTCCCCTTCGACCGGGACGGCGTGGCGGCGGATACCACGCCCAATGTCGAGATGGTCGCCATTGCCGATCTCAATCTCGACACCCTGCGCCAGGCGCGCATGACGGGTACGGTCCAGAACCTGCGCGACCGCCGCTTCGATCTCTATTCGGTGCAGTGGCGCAAGGAAAAGACGCGCAACCCGTGAAGACGCGCAACCCGTGACGCGGTATCGATGACGCGGCTTCGCCGGTCCCGGCTCAATCCGGGATCGGCAGGCCGCGCGGCGGCGTGATCGCGGCCAGCACGAAGCTCGAGCGCACATCCGCGACGCCCGGCAGCGTCAGCAGGCGGTTCATGCTGAATTCGCCGAAAGCATCCATGTCGCGGGCGACGACATGGATCAGCAGGTCGATCTCCCCGGCCATGGCGTAGCAGGCGAGCACTTCCTCGAAGGCGTTCAGCCGCTCGATCAGCCGCGTGCGCCAGCCGGGCTCGGATTGCTCCAGCTTCACCAGCACGAAGGCCTCGATGGCGTAGCCCAGCGCCTTGCGATCGAGCACGGCGCGATAGCCGGCGACGATGCCGTCCTCCTCCAGCGCCTTCAGGCGCCGCAGACAGGGGGAGGCGGCAAGCCCCACCTTCTCCGCCAGCGCCGCATTGGTAATCCGCCCCTCCTCCTGCACCACGCGCAGAATGCGCCGGTCCGACGGGGTGAGCGGGCGCTTGTCGGTTTCCTCGGGCATGGGGCGAAAGCCTTCTTGCGACGGCGCGCCATCCGGTGCGCGCTCACGAAATGCAATCAATCACGACGTGAAACGCGCAGGAAGGGGAAAACGCCTTTTCCGAGCCGGAAAGCGAATGGTCCGGGCTGTCGTAAAACCGGCCTTTGACAATTCATGCGCGAATCAGGAAAGGGAATTTTTGCTATTTTTGGTAGCATAGTGCTCACCCGATTGCGTTACGCCCAAGTCGAACGGATGAGCGACAGAGGGCATCATGGATAAGCAAAGCGATATTCCGGAAGCCTTTCATGCCGGCCTCGACGGGGTGTGTTTCACCGATCCCGAGGATTTCTATGCGATCGGTCGGATCTACGCCCTCGGCGAGGGGCGCCCGACCGATCTCTTCGCGGGATATGTCTGGCTGCGCTACGCCGCTGCGGGCGGCTCGCGCCGTGCCGCGCGGCTCCTGCGTGAGATTGGCGGTGAATTGGAACAGTCGACCCTGCGCCGCGCCAGGCAGGCGCTGCGCCTGATCATGGACAGCGCATAGAGCCCGCTTTGGCCGGCAGCCTCGCCATAGGGCGTGACGGCCGGCCTTGCGCGTCAGGCTGCCTGCACCACGGCGCCTCTGGCCGGGGCGCTCAGCCCGGAGCGGATCTGCTCCGCCGCGCGCTCGCCCTCGGCCCAGGCGCCGCCGATCGTGCCCCATTGCGTCGCGGAAGAGGCCTCGCCGGCGAAATGGATGCGCTCGCCCACGGGTGCGCGCAACGCTGCCCGGGCGCCATGGGCGCCGACCGGGGCATACATCCAGGCACAACCCGTCCAGGGATCGCCCGCCCAGTCGCTCGCCGCGAGCACGTCGCAGCGCGCGAGCGCCCGGCTGCCGAAACGCGCGGTGAGGAACTCGCGGACATATCCGGCGCGATCGCGCGGATCGGGGCAGGCGGCCACGGTCTGCGCGCCGATATCGGCGTAATGCAGATGCGCGCCGTCGATATTGGCGAGCATGCCGAGATTGTCACGCGCATCCCCCTCGAAGGCGACGAGGCGGTTGACGGCATCAGCGAAGGGATGATCCGGCCAGGAGAGCACGACATGCTCGTACAGCGCCGGGCGCAGGGCGTGGATCGCCTGGAGGGTCTCCAGCGGCAGATGTGGCGCGAAGCGGATTGCCTCGCTCTGCAACAGCGGCAGCGGCGCCGTCACCAGCACGGCGCGCGCCGAGAGCGTGCCGCGCGGCGTCTCGACCCGGACCCCGGCGCCGCTCCAGTCGATGCGCGTCACGGGGGTTTCGTAGTGAATGGCGAGGCCGCGCGCGAGCCGCAGGATCAGCGCGCCGTAGCCGCCCTCGACGAACAGATCCGAATCGTCTTCGGCTGCGGCGAAATCACCGGCATCGATCGTGTCCAGCCCGACACCGCTGTCGAACGGGCCGTGCAGGAAGCGGATCGTGTCGTCGAAACACGAAGGCGTATCGCCCATCTGCGAAAACACCGCATCGGCCGCCATGGCGGGGCCGGTGGCGGGATGGGCGATCATGGCGTCATAGACGGATTCCCAGCGGCGCATGAAGGCGGCATAGCTTTCGGGATCGGCGCGCGTGCCGGCGCGCGTCATCAGGAGGGGCTCCTGTGCCGCTTCGCTGAGGTGCAGGCCGAGGCGTTTCGCCTGGCTTACCAGGGCATTCGCATCGGCGGCATGGAGCCAATGCGCGCCGATATCGACGGCCTGCCCGGCCAGCGCGATGGTCTGGGCGCGTCCGCCGGGGCGGTCGCGGGCTTCGAGTATCAGGGAATCGACGCCGTGCCGGCGCAGGTCGCGCGCGGCGGCGATACCGGCAGCCCCGGCGCCGATGATGATCACATCGGCGTCGCGGGGCTGCTGTTTTCGGCGTATCTGCGCAGGCGCGGCGCATTGGGTGCGCAGCGCGTCATGAAGGGTTTCGCGTGTCGGCGACATGATCGTATCTCTTTGACGGGGTTCTTGATTTTCGACTCCGGAGAGACGCCCATGCCAGGCTGCCGGCGCAAGCGGCAATCAAGGCCTGCGCCTGTGCGATCATGCTGCAAACGCATGACAGCCGCATGACGGGCATGACATGTGCAAGGCAGCTTCAGCGCTGTCGGGTCGCCCCGTTGCATCTGCGGTTGACCGGCTCGCACCGGCAAATGGCGGGGCTGGCATTTCTGTGGTCGCTGCGGCGCTGACGCGGCAGACGATGCGGCAGATGATGCTGACCGTCCGGGATCGGATTTTCAACGCTCGGCGCGCCCAGCATTCTCTCTCGCGGCCATGATGGCCGACATGATGGCCGGCATGATGGCGGGAACGGTGTTGCGCGCTGCTGGCCCGCGCCAATGCGGGGCGATATCACCTTGATGGAAAAGGTCGTTATGAGATGCGCGCGGACCATCGCCGCGCCACGACTTGCATATACGCTGTTTTGCAACGGATTGCGAGCAAAATCGGCTGAACCGCCATTGCGGCGACCGCCATCGTACCCGCCTTATCGCGCTGCCTGCCGACGTGCCTCGACGATCCTGCAGGCTGCCTCGAAGGCGGCATTCGCGTCGAGATCGGTGGTATCGAGGGTGATCGCGTCATCCGCCGGTTTCAGCGGCGCCTGCGCGCGGTTCATGTCGCGATCGTCGCGCTTGCGGATATCGTCGAGAATGGCATCGTAATCGACCTGTTCACCGCGTTCGGCGAGCTCCGCATGCCGGCGCCGTGCCCGCTCTTCCGCAGAGGCGGTGACGAAGAGCTTCACCGGCGCGTCGGGGAAGATCACGGTGCCGATATCGCGCCCGTCGAGCACCGCGCCCGGCGGTTCGAGACCGAAGCTGCGCTGGCGCTCGAGCAAGGCCTGGCGCACACGCGGCTGGGCCGAGACCACGGAGGCCGCATCGCCGATTTCACGCCCGCGCAGGCGCGATTCCTCGATGAATTCGAGATTGAGCGTCGCCGCCACCGCATGGGCGGCGTGCTCGTCGTCGAGGGGGCGGCTCTTGTCGAGCATCAGCCGCGCTACGGCCCGGTAGAGCAGACCCGTATCGAGATGACGCAGGCCGTAAGCTCCCGCGAGCCGCCGCGCCAGCGTGCCCTTGCCGGAACCGGCGGGGCCGTCAATGGCGATGATCAGCGCATCCATGCGGCTCAACCCTCCACGATCTCCGCGCCGAGCCGGCGCATGGCCGGGACGAAATCGGGATAGCTCGTGGCGATCATGGCGCCGTCATCAACGGCCATGCCCCCGGGCGCGGCGAGGCCGAGCACGAGGAAGCTCATGGCGATGCGGTGGTCGAGATGGGTCTGCGCCGTCCCTCCGCCCGGCGGTGCGGTGCCGTCACCGCAGACGATGAGATCATCACCCTCGATGCGATGCGCCACACCGGCGCCGGCGAGGCCGTCCGACACCGCCTGAAGGCGGTCGCTCTCCTTCACCCGCAATTCGTGCAGCCCGCGCATCTGCGTCTCGCCCTCGGCGAAGGCTGCGGCGACGGCGAGCACCGGATATTCGTCGATCATGGCCGGCGCGCGCTCCGGCGGCACCGTGACGCCGCGCAGGGCCGAATGGCGCACCCGCAGATCCGCGACCACTTCGCCGCCGTCTTCGCGCTCGTTCATCAGCGTGATGTCGGCGCCCATCTCCATGAGCGTGGTGATCAGCCCCGTGCGCAGCGGATTGGTCATCACGCTTTCGACGATGATGTCGGAGCCCGGCGTGATCAGCGCGGCGACGATGGGAAAAGCCGCCGATGACGGGTCGGCCGGCACGGTGAGTTCGACGCCGCGCAGTTCCGGCTGGCCTTCGAGCGTGATCAGCCGCCCGGCCTCGCCATGGGGCTCGACGCTCACCTGCGCGCCGAACAGGCGCAGCATGCGCTCGGTATGGTCGCGGCTGGCCTGGTTCTCCACGACGGTGACGGTGCCCGGCGCGTTCAGCCCTGCGAGCAGCACGGCGGATTTGATCTGGGCGGAGGGGACCGGGGTCTCGTAGCGGATCGGGATCGTTTCGCGCGGGCCCTTGAGCGTCAGAGGCACACGCCCGCCCTCGGCCTGATCGACGACGGTGATGCCCATACGGGTCAGGGGATCGAGGATGCGGCCCATGGGGCGTTTGCGCAGGCTGGCATCGCCATCGAAGGTGACGGTGACCGGATGGCTGCCGGCTACCCCCATCATCAGGCGCGAGCCGGTCCCGGCATTGCCGAAATCGAGAATGCCTTCCGGTTGATGCAGGCCGCCGATCCCCACGCCGGCGATGCGCCAGGCGCCGTCGGGCTCGCGGGTAACCTGCGCGCCGAGCGCCCGGCAGGCGGCGGCGGTGCGCAGGACGTCGTCGCCCTCGAGCAGGCCCCGCACCTTCGTCTCGCCGATCGCGAGGAGGCCCAGGATCAAGGCGCGATGCGAGATCGACTTGTCTCCGGGCGGGCACATGGATCCGGTCAGGGCGTTGCCGGAACGGGCTTTCACGGGAACGGGGGAATCGGCATGCGACACGGCTGTCTTCCTGGCGCGGAATGCTTTCATGGGCAGGCCGCGCAGGGCCTGCGGGAAGGGTCGTTAGCATGCCCGCACGCACAGGTCACGCCTCGCGCGTGCATTTCGCATTTGACAAAGCCGCCAAGAGGCGACTAACCGGATCGCGGCCAAATCCATTCGCACCAACCATGAAGGTTTCGAAACCGTGGCAAGACCGGAACTCGGCACCAAGCGGACCTGCCCCGAAACCGGGCGCAAGTTCTATGATCTGAACCGCGACCCCGTCGTCTCCCCCTATACCGGTGTGTCCTATCCGCTTTCCTATTTCGAGGGCGGCGCGCGCAGCGTGCCGGAAGCGGAACCCGAGGAGGAGGTCGAGGAGACCGTCGCCACCCCCGATGTCGAGCTCGTCTCCCTCGAAGATGCCGAGCCCGCCGAGAAGAAGACGACCTCCGACGCCGATCCCGACATCGATCTGGAAGACGATGCCGACGATCCCTTCCTGCCGGATGACGAGGAATCCGACGATGACGTCTCCGGTTTGATCGATGGTGACATCGACAGCGACGAAGACACTTGACATCCCGTCGTGGCTGATTAAACAGGCGCACGTCGCTGACGCGACGCCGCCCGCAGCAGCCCCCCGGGGCTTCCCACGCTGCGGGATATCAGTGGGGCCATAGCTCAGTTGGGAGAGCGCTTGAATGGCATTCAAGAGGTCGGCGGTTCGATTCCGCCTGGCTCCACCAAGCTTCCCGGAACAAACCCACATCGCGTCTTGATGCGCTGATTGCGCATGTTTCGGGCTTCGAAACGCATGTTGCGCGTCCTTGCCTCCCGCGGGATCTGCACCGTGCCGTGTTGCATTCCCTTCCCCGGTCACGCAATCGGATCATATCGCGCTCCGGCGCGTTGCTTCGCCGATGAGCCGGCCCGGTCGAGACCGCTCTCACTCCGATTCGCCCGGTCTGCGCCCGCGATAGCGGATTCGTGATCAGGGCAATGACCGTGAAGCCTGGAAGGCCGGCTGCCGATTCGGCTACGAGAACCCCGAACACAGGGCATGACGAGGCGACCATGAGCGGATCCGGGCCCGATATCTCCGTCGAGGAAAACCAGCGCGATGCCGAGGCGCGCCGTGCCAAGGGCGAATTCGTGCGTGGCGTCAGCGGCTTCCGGCACGCGATCGGCGATGCTGACTTTCCGGCGGAGCCCGGGCGCTACCACCTGCACGTCGCGCTCAACTGCCCCTGGTGCCACCGTGTCGTTCTGGCCCGCAACATGCTCGGCCTCACTGAGAGCATCACGATGGACGTGGTCTATCCCAACCGCACCGGCGAGGATGATCCGGAAGGGCCGAATCTGTGGGCGTTCGCCCCGGACCGGGTCTCGACCCTGACCGGCGCGCCGCTGCCCGAATGCACGCGCGAGACCGCAACCGGGCGCGGGGTGCGGCTGGCGAAGGAGATCTACCGGGCGGAAGGGTCGCAAGAACAATCGCTTCCGATCCTCTACGACAAGCGTGCAGGTCGCATCGTCAACAACGAGAGCGCGGAGATCGTGCGCATGCTCGGTCAGGCCGCCGCAGCGCTGGGCAGCACGTCCGAGGACGGCGCGCGGCCCGACCTCTACCCGGACGATGCGGAACTGCGCAGCGAAATCGATGCCTTGAACGCGCAGATCTACACCGCCATCAACAACGGCGCCTACAAGGCCGGCTTTTCGTCGGATCAATCCGTCTATGCGCAGGCCTTTGCGGCCTATTTCGACGCGCTCGCCGATCTGGAACACCGGCTGTCCGACGGGCGGCCCTTCCTGACGGGGGCCGATTTCACCGAAGCCGATCTGCGGCTGTTTCCCACCCTCTATCGCCACGACCCGGTCTATTATCTGCGCATGAAGCTGAACGGGGCGCGGATTCTCGATTATCCGCATCTGTGGCGATGGCTCTGCCGGGTCCATGCCTTGCCCGGTGTCGCGCGAAGCGGCTCACTGATCCATTGTCGCCAGGGCTATTTCGGGCGGTCCTGGAACGGGGTCGTGCCGCTCGGCCCGTTCACGCCGATGCCCTATCCGCAAGCCTACGCGCATCCTGATCTCGCCGAACTCGCCGGCGCGGGCGTGCCCGTGCGACCCGCATCCACGTGATTCGCGCGAGCGCGGTTCCCGCCAGCCGCGCACGGCTTTGCGGATTTGCCTGTTGCGCTCGCGTACCCGGGAGCCGTTTCATCCCGGCCTTGAGCCATCACAGGGAGCGTGCGCATGAAGGCCGTATTGGCGCGGACATTGGGGCCGCCGGATAATCTGGAAATCGCCGATATTCCGGGGCCCGAACCCGGTCCCGGTGAGGTGCGCGTCGATCTGCGCGCGGCGGCGCTGAATTTCTTCGATACGCTGATCATCGAGGGCAAGTACCAGGTCAAGCCGGAGCTGCCCTTCTCGCCGGGCGCGGAATTCTGCGGCGTGATCGCGGCGCTCGGTCCCGGTGTCGAAGGCTGGCAGATCGGGGAGCGGGTGAGCGGCTATTGCGGCTATAACGGCGCGCGCGAGGCCGTGATCGCCTCCGCCGAGCGGCTGGCGCGGGTGCCCGATGCACTCTCCGATGAAAAGGCTGCGGGTTTGCAGGTGACCTGCGGCACCACGATCCATGCGCTGGTCGACCGGGCGCAGATCCGCAAGGGCGAGACGCTGGTCGTGCTCGGCGCCGCCGGCGGCACGGGAATCGCGGCGGTGGAGGTCGGCAAGGCGCTCGGCGCGCGGGTGATCGCCTGCGCTTCCTCGCCCGAGAAGCTCGCCTTCGCGCGCCGATGCGGCGCCGACGAGGTGGTCGATTACGCGCAGGAGAACCTGCGCGAGCGGCTGCGCGAACTCACCGACGGCAAGGGCGTGGATGTGCTCTATGATCCCGTCGGCGGCGATCTCGCCGAACCGGCGGTGCGCTCCATGGGCTGGGGCGGGCGCTATCTCGTGATCGGATTCGCTGCCGGAGAGATTCCGCGCATCCCGCTCAACCTCCTGCTGCTCAAGGGCTGCGACATACGCGGCGTGTTCTGGGGCGCCTATTGCAAGCGCGATCCGAAGGGCCAGGCGGCGCATATGGAACGCCTGCTGCAATGGGCGGCCGACGGGGTGATCTCGGCCCATGTCGACAAGGTCTTCCCCCTCGACGAGACGCCGCAGGCGCTCGCTTATATCGCGGCGCGCAAGGCGCTGGGCAAGATCGTGGTCACGCCCTGAGAGGGCGCCGGGTCGTGGAGGCCCGGCTTGCTCAATGTCTCGGCGCATCATTGCATCCGTCAGCCGGTATCCGCCTGACGGCATGATGCTCAATGAAGCTGCAAGACCCCGTCGACGGCCTTGAATTCCGCCGGCTTGATCAGCCCGCAATGGGCGATCGTGACGCTGTGGAGCAGGCCGTCGATCTCGCGCGTCCAGAAATCGAGGAAGCGCTTGAGCACCGGGAATTCCGGGGCGGTATCGTATTCCTGCCAGATGAAATTCTGCAACAGACCGGGATGGT
>PXAW01000627.1 GCA_003567055.1 Hyphomicrobiales bacterium | reverse complement strand
GCACGGCGCGCTCGCATGTTGTCGCGCAAGCAGCATACGATCACCGTCATCCTCAATGCCAGCAGCAACGAGCGCTTCATCAGCCAGCGCGACAAGATCGCACCTCATCTCAAGAATGGCCAGTGCCCGACGCTTTGGCTGAACGACGATCACGCCCATTTGCGCGACGCGCTTCGCGATGTTCTCAATCACTATGAATTCGTCGCGGCCGGCTTACGCAATGGTGATTTCGACGAGAAGCTTCTCAGGGATAGCCAGCGTGCTACCTTCGTCCGGCTGTTCGCGCGTTGCGAAGAATATATCTGGCAGCTGCGCAACGGTCGCGAACGGATGACGATCTACGAGCATCTCGAATGGCTGCATCAGCGCTGGGAGAAGGCGCCGCCGGGCTTATTCCAACGCGGTATCGAATTCCTGCGCGGGCGCCCCTTCTATGGCAGGCTCGAACGCAGGCGCTGAAACCTCCCGCGACGGCTGAGCATCCGTACTCAAGACCGGCTTCGCCGATTCGAACCGGCACGGCCGGGCATGGGCCGCAACTGGCCAGAACTGGGCCGGGCATGGGCATCGGCACATACGGAACATGGCGGAGCCGGGGCTTCTGCGAGGCGGCATCCCGGGGCATGATGGTGATGGGTACAGCCTGCGGGCGGGCTGATCTCGACACCCATGATGCCCTCGCGGGCGCGCGACCCGCAGAAACGGAACCGGATGCTGACCTTCGCCGCCGCCGTGTTCTTCCTGATCGTCACACCCGGTCCGGGGGTGCTTTCCACCGCCGGCGTGGGGGCCGGATACGGTTACCGGGCGGGGGCGCGCTATGTGGCGGGTCTGTTCGTCGGCACCAATCTCGTCGCGCTCGCGGTGGTGAGCGGGCTTGCGGCGCTGGTTCTGGCCGAGCCGCGAATCAGACAGGTGCTGTTCGTCGCCTCGGTGGCCTATCTGCTCTATATCGCGTTGCGGATCGCCTTTGCCGGGGCGCGGGTGGCCTTCATCGAGACGCAGAAGGCGCCGGGATTCTTCGGTGGAATCGCCTTGCAGGTGATCAATCCGAAGGCCTATGCGGTCAACACCGCCTTCTTCTCCGGCTTCGCCTTCCTGCCGGGCCATACCGGGCTCGAGATCGCGCTCAAATTCCTGATCATCAATGCGATCTGGATCCCGATCCATTTCGGCTGGCTCTGGGCCGGCGTCGCCCTGCGCCGGCTCGATCTCTCCCGCCGGGCGCAATTCGCCATCAACGGCGCCATGGCCACCGCGATGCTGGCCGTGGTGGCACTCGCGGCCTACGCGGCTTTTTGAAACGCTGCGCCGCCGAGACGGTCCGCGCGATACCGATCCTCGAAATTCCGATGAGACACACGGTTTGTGGTGCGCCGCAGGCGGGGAGGTGACTGCATAAAATACATTGAGATAATGTTATTTAAAAAATAATACGAAAAAATATGATTTATCTGTGGACGCCGATTGTACTCCGTGAAATATGGGTATCGGAGGTACCGACATGGCAATCGAAATCGCAGGTATCGAACGGCGCTTCGCCGCGACGCATGTCTTGCGCGGCATCGATCTCACGATCCGCGACGGGGAGCTCGCCGCCTTGCTGGGCCCGTCCGGCTCGGGCAAGACGACGCTCCTGCGCATTCTCGCCGGGCTCGACTGGCCGGATGCGGGTGCGCTGCATGTCGATGGGGCGAACTGGCTCGCGCTGGAGGCCCAGCGCCGGGGTGTGGGATTCGTCTTCCAGAACTACGCGCTGTTTCCGCATATGCGCGTGGCCGACAACATCGCCTTCGGCCTCACCATCCGCCCGCGCGCGACGCGGCCTTCAAAGGCCGAGATCGCGCGGCGGGTGGAGGAATTGCTCGCGATGATGCAGATCCCCGATCTCGGCGGGCGCTTTCCCGCGCAGCTCTCGGGCGGGCAGCGTCAGCGCGTTGCGCTCGCCCGCGCGCTCGCCATCGAACCGAAGATCCTGCTTCTCGACGAGCCCTTCGGTGCGCTCGACGCCGCGATCCGCAAGGATCTGCGCAGCTGGCTGCGCCGGCTGCACGATCAGCTCGGCACCACCACCGTCTTCGTCACCCATGATCAGGAGGAGGCCTTCGAGCTCGCCGATCGCGTGGTGGTCATGGCCGGGGGCAGGATCGAGCAGGTGGGCAGCGCTGAGGAGATCCGGCAGCGCCCGGCCTCGTCCTTCGTGGCGCGTTTCCTCGGGGATGCGAACGAATTGCCCGTCACCGTCCGGAGCGGGCGGATTCGGGCACCGGGTCTCGACGTCACGCCGCTGGGGCGTTTCGCCATCGGCGATGGCGAGGCCGATCTGTTCGTTCGCCCCTGGGAGATCAGCCTCGAAGCCGATGCCAGCGCACCGGCGCGGATCGAGCGGGTGACCGAAGCCGGCGCCAATCTGCGCTTCGCTGTGGCCATTCCCGGATATGACGCCCCCGTCACGGTCGAGATGTCGCGCCGTGATCTCGGTGAGGATGCATTCACGCGCGGCGACCGGGTGCGGGTCATCGTCCATGCCGCGCGTCTGTTCAACGCCCCGCAGTGCCGCGGACAATCTGATCAGGCTGCGGATCTCGCCGCGCCTCCCGTCGGCGCAGCCGCTGCAGGGCCGAAGCGCCTGTCCCTCTGAACCACGACAAACCGGAGTCTTTATTCAATGAAACGTTCCCTCGCCCTCGCGGCTGCGTTGTTTCTCGCCGCGACACCTTTTGCCGCAAAGCCTGCCATTGCCGATGAGCCGGCGCAGATCCTGAATGTCTCGTATGATATCGCGCGTGAGCTCTTTGCGCATATCAACCCCGTCTTCGCCGCGCATTGGAAGGAAGAGACCGGCGGGGAGGTGAATATCGACCAGTCGCATGGCGGTTCCTCGCGCCAGGCCCGCGCGATCCTGGAAGGTCTCCAGGCCGATATCGTCACCTTCAACCAGGTCACCGATGTGCAGATCCTGCATGATCGCGGCAACCTGATCCCCGGCGACTGGCAGGATCGTCTGCCCAACAACGCCTCGCCATACTATTCGCTGCCCGCCTTCCTCGTGCGCCCCGGCAACCCGAAGGATATCCGGGACTGGAGTGATCTGGTGCGCGAGGGCGTGCAGCCGGTCTTCCCCAATCCCAAGACATCCGGCAATGCCCGCTACACCTATCTGGCGGCCTTCGCCTTTGCGCTCGAAGAGCATGACGGCGACGAGGAGAAGGCGCGGGAATTCGTCGGCAACCTGCTCGCCAACGTGCCCGTCTTCGATACCGGGGGACGCGCGGCGACGACGACCTTCGTCGAGCGCGGTATCGGCGACGTGCTGATCACCTTCGAGGCGGAGGTGAACAACATCGCCCGCGAATACGGCGATCGGGGTTTCGAGATCGTGGTTCCCTCGCTGAGCGTGCGCGCCGAGTTCCCGGTCAGCCTCGTCGACGCGGTGGTCGATCGCCGGGGGACCCGCGACGTCGCCACGGCCTATCTCGATTTTCTCTATGGTGAGGAAGGCCAGACGATCCTCGCGGAATTCGCCTATCGCGTGCACCATCCGCAGACCCGGGAGCGCTTCGCAGACCAGTTTCCGGAGGTTCGCCTGATCGAGGTCGACGAGGTCTTCGGGGGCTGGGCGCAGGCGACGGAGGAGCATTTCGCCGACGGCGCGATCCTCGACCAGATCTTCGTCAACCGCTGATATCGCAAAGCCGGAGATCGTCATCATGCCGACCGCAAGCCCAGCAATCACACCCGGCGCGACGCGCGTGGGCGCCAAGCGGGTCCTTGCCAAGCGGGTCCTGCCGGGCTTCGGTCTGACGATGGGCTGCACGATGCTCTATCTCGGGATCATCGTGCTGCTGCCCCTCGCCGCCCTTCTTCTGAAGGCCGGCGAGGTCGGCCCCGCGCGGTTCTGGCAGATCATTTCATCGCCGCGCGCGGTGGCTGCGTTCCAGATCACCTTCGCGGCGGCGGCCATCGCCACCGTGATCAATGCCGCCTACGGGCTCCTGATGGCCTGGATCCTGGTGCGCTACCGGTTTCCCGGTCGCCGGCTGCTCGATGCGCTGATGGATATTCCCTTCGCGCTGCCCACCGCCGTGGCAGGCCTCGCCCTGACGGCGCTCTATGCCTCCAACGGCTGGTTCGGATCCGCGCTGGAGCCGGCGGGTATCAAGGTCGTCTACACGATCTTCGGCGTGGCGCTCGCCATGGCGTTCACCAGCGTGCCCTTCGTGGTGCGCACCGTGCAGCCGGTGCTCGAGGATCTCGATCCGCAGATCGAACAGGCCTCGGCGACGCTCGGCGCCTATCCGTTCACGATCTTCCGCCGCGTGGTCTTCCCGGTGATCTTTCCCGCCTATCTCAGCGGCTGTGCGCTCGCCTTCGCGCGCTCGCTGGGGGAGTTCGGCGCCGTCGTCTTCATTGCCGGCAATATCCCGTTCCAGACCGAGATCGCGGCACTGCTGGTCTATATCCGGCTCGAGGAATTCGATTATCCGGCAGCTTCGGCCATCGCAGCCGTGCTGCTTCTGTCGGCCTTCGTGATCCTGCTCGCCACCAACGTCATCCAGGCCCGGCTCCTCCGATACAAGGCCCGCAGCGCATGATCGACATGGCTTCCACCGCACCCGCAGGTGCGTTTCCCGCCCTGCGCGCGCTGATGCCGCGCCTGCTGATCGGGCTCGGCATCGTCTCGACCGCGCTCTTCATCGTGACGCCGCTCGCCGTCATCTTCGCCCAGGCCTTCTCGCACGGGTTCGACGTCTATATGGCGAATATTCTCGCGCCCGATACGCTGCATGCGATCTATCTGACCGTGCTCGTCACGGTGATCGTGGTGCCGGTCAATATCGCCTTCGGCATCGCCGCCGCCTGGGCGATCACGAAATTCGATTTCGCCGGCAAGAAGCTGCTGCTGACGCTGATCGAGATCCCGTTCTCGATCTCGCCCATCGTCGCCGGCGTCACCTATATCCTGCTCTACGGCGCTCAAGGCCTGCTCGGGCCGTGGCTGATCGGGATGGAATTGCGGATCATGTTCGCGCTGCCGGGGATCGTCCTCGTCACGCTGTTCGTCACCAGCCCCTTCGTGGTGCGCGAGCTCGTGCCGCTGATGCAGGTCCAGGGCAGCGAGCAGGAGGAAGCCGCCGTGACGCTGGGTGCGAGCGGCTGGCAGATCTTCGCGCGGGTGACGCTGCCCAATATCCGCTGGGCGCTGCTCTACGGTGCAGTTCTGTGCTCGGCGCGGGCCATCGGCGAATTCGGTGCGGTTTCCGTGGTCTCGGGCAATATCAGGGGGCAGACCAATACCCTGCCGCTGCAGGTGGAACTGCTCTATCACGACTACAACACCGTCGGCGCCTTCGCCGCCGCCTCCACGCTGACCCTGATCGCCATCATCGCGCTCATCGCCAAGGTGGCGATCGAGTACCGGCTCGGAGACCAGCGCGCCCATTCGTGAGCGGGCGCGCCGGCTCGCGTTGCCTCAGTTGTCGGCCACCTGCCAGTTCCAGAAATCGCTGCCCTCCTTGTCGAGGAAGCGGTTGAGGACCATGCGGTGCACCTCGTCGGCGCCATCCACCAGCCGCGCCTGGCGGGCGTAGCGGTAGATCCATTCGAGCACGGTGTCCTTGGAATAGCCGCGCGCACCGTTGATCTGGATGGCGATGTCGGCGGCTTCGTGCAGGACGTTCGCCACCTGGATCTTGGCCATCGAGACTTCCTGGCGGGCGAACGAGCCCTGATCCAGCGCCCAGGCGGCCTTCATCACGAGCAGCCGCCCGATCTCGATCTTCATGGCGAGACCGCCGAGCATCAGCTGCACGCTCTCGCGATCCTTCAGCTTGATGCCGAAACCCTCGCGCTCGGCGGCATATTCACGCGCGATCTCGACGCAGCGCTTGGCGAGACCGAGCCAGCGCATGCAATGGGTGAGGCGCGCCGGGCCGAGGCGGATCTGCGTGACCTTGAGCCCCTGGCCCTCTTCCATCAGCACGTCCTTCGCCGGGATTTCGAGCCCGTCATAGACGATCTCGCAATGCCCGCCATGCTCTTCCGGCCCCATGATCGGGATGCGGCGCTTGATCTCCCAGCCGGGCGCATCCTTGTGGTGCAGGAAGGCGGTGAGGCCGTAGCGCGGATCATCGGAGGTGCGCGCCATCAGGATGAAGTGATCGGCGACGCCCGCACCGGTGATGAACCATTTGTGGCCGTGGATCCGGTAGACGTCGCCGTGCTTCTCGGCCCGGGTGCGGATCATCGAGGGGTCCGAGCCGCCGCCGGGATGGGGCTCGGTCATCGAGAAGGCCGAGCGCACCTTGCCCTGCACGATCGGCTGGAGCCAGCGCTCCTTCTGATAATCGGTGCCGACCTGTTCCAGCACCATCATGTTGCCGTCATCGGGGGCGGCGGAGTTGAACACGCAAGGCCCGAAGATCGAGCGGTTCATGGCCTCGTAGCATACGGCCATGCCCATCTTGCCGAGATCCTGCCCGCCGGTTTCCTGCTTGAGCTGGAGACACCACAGGCCCTGCGCCCGCGCCTTCTCGCGCATCCGGTCGAGGAGATCGAGGCGGATATTCTCGTGATCGTCGTAGCTGTCCTCGCGCGCCTCCAGCGGGATCAGTTCCTCCTCGACGAAGGCAGCGATGCGGGCGCGGAAATCCTCGATCCGCGGTGAAATCTGAAAGTCCATTGTGCGTTTCCCTGATCGGTCACAGGCCCGAACACAGATGCCCGCCATCGACGGGGAGGTAGGTCCCCGTCATCCAGGGCGAGGCATCGGTGGCGAGCAGAAGAAAGGCGGCGTCGAGATCCTCGGGCTTGCCGAGGCGACGCATCGGAATGCGCTTGATCATCGCCTCGCCCGGTGGCGTGGCGAAGAATTCCGCGTTGATCTCGGTCTCGATATAGCCGGGTGCCAGCGCGTTGATGCGGATGCCGAAACGCGCCCATTCGAGGGCGAGCGCATGCGTGGCCTGTTTTACCGCGGCTTTCGAGATCGCATAGGGGGTCACCCCGCCGGCGACGCGCTGGCCGAGGATCGAGGCGATGTTGACGATGTTGCCCGGCTGCTTCGCATCGCGCCAGCGCCGCCCGGCCTCCTGCGCCATGGCGAAGACGCCGCGCACATTGGTCGCCATCACCGCGTCGAAATCGGCGAGCGGCGTGTCGATCGCCATGGAGGACAGCGCGATGCCGGCATTGTTGACGAGCGTGTCGAGGGGCGCGTCGAGCGCGTCGAAACAGGCCTTGACGGAGGCTTCGTCGGTGACGTCGAGGGAGACGGCGCGCGCCGATGCCGCACCGGCGGATGCGAGTTCGGCGACGAGGCTGTCGAGCTTCTCCTTGCGCCGCGCGCCGACCGTGACCCGGGCGCCATGGCGGGCGCAGAGCATGGCGAAATGCGCGCCAAGCCCGGATGAGGCTCCCGTGATCAGGATATGCTTGCCCGCAAGCCGCGCGCCTAGATCCATGCCGTCCCCCTCAGCCGATCATCCGTTGATCTTCACGGCAGAGTTGACGCCCGATGCCCCATGGTCAAGGGCGCAAGGCGACGAGGCGGCTTTGGGATTGGCGCCGGTCGGGGGATCACAGGTCGCCCATCACCTCCTGCCGGAACCCGTAGATCTTGCGATCGCCCGCGACCGGGATCAGCGTCACCTCGCGGGTCTGGCCCGGCTCGAAACGCACGGCTGAGCCGGCGGGGATGTCGAGGCGCATGCCGCGCGCCTTCTCGCGCTCGAAGGAGAGGCCGGGATTGGTCTCGTAGAAATGATAATGCGAGCCGACCTGGATCGGGCGATCGCCCTTGTTGGCGACGGCGAGCGTCACGGTCTCGCGCCCGGCATTGAGCTCGATGGCGCCTTCCGGCGTCGTCACCTCGCCCGGCGTGAGCGCGCCGCTCGCGCCCCGGATCGGGTCATGCACGGTGACGAGCTTCGTGCCGTCGGGGAAGGTCGCCTCGACCTGCACGTCGTGGATCATCTCGGCGATGCCGTCCATCACCTGATCGGCGCTGATCACATGTGCGCCCGCTTCCATCAGATCGGCCACCGAGCGCCCGTCGCGCGCGCCCTCGACCACGTAATCCGTGATCAGCGCGATCGCTTCCGGGTAGTTCAGCTTCACCCCCCGCTCCAGCCGGCGGCGCGCCACCATGGCGGCCATCGAGACGAGGAGCTTGTCCTTTTCGCGCGGTGACAATTGCATGCTCTTTCTCCTCAGATCATCCAGCTGCGCGGCATGGCGCGAGCGCGCATGGCTTCGACGAAACGGATCAGCGCCCCGCGCAGGGCCTGCGCGTCATGGCTGAGAAAACGGGTCACGAGAAAACCGTCGAGCGCGCTCACACCGCAGGGGCAGGGCGCCTCGGCGAGGCAGGCGCGCGCCTCCTCCAGCCGGGTCTCGGCATCGGGGGCGACGATCAGGCAGGTGGCGAAGGCATGGGCGCCGCCGGCCACGGCGCCACGGGCGAGCGTCTGCGCGATCGGATCCTCCAGCCGCACCTCCTCGGCGAAGATCAGCCGGCCCGCCCGGCGCACCCGCCAGGAATCGCGAAACCGCCCGGCATTGACGCTCTCGCCCATGGCGGTGCGCCCGAAAATCGTCGATTCGAGCAGGATCAGCCGCGCATCGGCGGCCATATCGACGGTGAACCGCCGGCGCAGGCGCGCCTCGTCGAAGAGGATCTGCTCCTGCGGCAGCCAGGCGAGGCCGGCCCCGGGGGCGAGGGTGAGGGAGACGTCGATTTCGGTATCGTCGTGATCGCTGCGATAGATCTTTTCGGCGGCCTGCGTGGTCAGCGTCGCGGTCGCGCCCTCAGCGAGAGCGATATCGAGGGCGAGGCGGTCGCCGCCGGTCATGCCGCCGCCGGTATTGATGAACACACCCTCGCAGATGCCCCCGCGCGGAAAGCGCACCCGGTAGCCGCCGCTCTCGGCGATGCGCATCGGCGTGCCGCCCCGGCGCGGATCGGCGCCGATCGCAAGGCGTACGCCGCCATCGGCGCGAATCATGCGCGGCAGGCGCGGGGAGGGGGGCGGACGGGTCATCAGCATGGGGCTTGAGCATTGCGCTACGTCACCCTCCCGGCAACTGCGTTTTGCCGGCATGGCTGCTCAAAATACAGGCGAAATGCACGCCGGTCAGGCAGTGACTTCATCGCCTTTCACATCGCCACCTTTCACCTCGCCGCCCTTGCGCACTTCCTCGCTGCAGAAGCCGACGATCTCGCCGGCACGCACGGCGGCATCGGCGAAGGGGTCGAGCACGAGATCGGCGCCGGCTTTCTCGAGCATGGCCTTGTCTTCGGCCCCGTGACCCCGGATCGCGACCTTGCCGGTGAATCCGGCCTTGCGCGCCTCTTCCATCAGGATCAGCCGCGCATCTTCATGCGTGACGGAGGGGCCGATATGCGGCGTGGCGATGATCAGCCAGCGTGCGCGCGCCAGCGGCAGGCCGATGACGAATTCCGGATCGGCGGCGTCACCATAGAGGCCCGGCAGGCCGTTCTTGCGCCAGTTGGCGACGGCTTCCGGGTCGAAATCGACGCCCAGGACCTTCGCCCCCGCATCATGCATGACGCGCGACAATTGCGTGCCGTAGCGCCCCAGCCCAAAAAGAATGATGTCGTATGACGCGCTCTTGCTGCTCTCGCTGTGATCCTCGCGATGCGGGTTCGCGCGCTCGAACATGCCGATCCAGGGCTCGATCCAGCCGTAGATCGTCTGGGCATAGAGAATCATGTAGGTCGAGAGCGTGATGGTCACGAGCCCCACCAGGGTGACGAGCCCGACCGCCTCGTCGAAGACATGGCCGAGTGTCACGCCCATGGCCATGAAGATCAGCGAGAATTCACTGATCTGCGCCACGG
>PXAW01000268.1 GCA_003567055.1 Hyphomicrobiales bacterium | reverse complement strand
GGTGAAGAGGCCGGCAAGGGCGATCATGAGGCCGAGCATGAGCGCGACCCCAAAGCGGTCGCGGCGGGCGGATTCTGATGGCATCTGGGTCACGTCCGGCTCCGGCTGTCGCAGTGTCCGAGAGAAAAGTCGAATCGCATGATGCGAGTGTCGCATAGTGGGAGCCGCCCGGGGAGGGGGCAAGCGGATGCGTGGCGACTCGCCGACCGGATCACTGCCGGAGGCATGCGTTTTTTGCCGTCAGATTTTGCGTGGGCGCATGGGCTCTCAAATATTCCATTAATTTCTATTAAATTTATTTCAGTTTAAATCCTTCTCAACGAAAGGGATAGTCATATCCATCAAGGCATCCCTCGGTAGAGCAGGAAATCAAGTCCATGAAAATCGAAAAGACCGGTATCGCTGCCAAGCTGGCGGCAGCATTCGCCTTCGTGCTTGCCCTGATGGCAGGGCTTGCCTGGATCTCCGTCGCCGAAGTCGGCAACGTCAACCGCAATCTGGCGGAGATCAACAATGTGAACGCCGTCTTGCAGCGTCACGCCATCAATTTCCGCGGCAGCGTGCATGACCGGGCGATCGCGATTCGTGACGTGGTGCTCTACGAGGATGCGCGGGCGCAGAATGGTGAGGTCGCGCTGATCGGGGAGCTCGCGCAGTTCTATGCCGAGAATGAGCGCGCCATGGAGTCGCTCGTGGCTGGAATTGGTGTCTCCGATGCCGAGAAGGCCATGCTCGCCGATATCGCCGCGATCCAGGCCCGGACGAATCCGCTCGTCGATGACATCGTCAGCCTGCAACGGTCCGGCGATACGCAGGCGGCGCATGACCTGCTGATGAGCCAGGCCAACGGTCTCTTCGTCGACTGGCTGGGTGCGATCAACCGCTTCATCGATTATCAGGAAGCCCAGAGCCAGCGCATCGGTGCGGATGTGACACGGTCGGCCGAAGGCTTCTCCACCCTCGTGCTCGGCGCCCTTGCGCTGGCCGTCATGCTCTCGATCGCTGCCGCGACGCTGGTGGCGCGCTCGGTGATCAAGCCGGTGCAGGGTCTGACGCAAACGCTTCAGCGCATGGCGGGCGGTGAACTCGACGCGACGGTTCCGGGCGTGGAGCGCAATGACGAGGTCGGCGCCATCGCCAAGGCGCTGGTCGGGTTCCGCGATGCGCTGGGAGCGCGCAAGGCCGAGGAAGCGCGCGTCAATGCGCAGATGACGGAAACCGAGAAGCAGGCGGCTCTGGCCCGGCTGGCGGATGAGTTCGAGGCCACGGTCGGCGGTCTGGTGCGCAAGCTGTCGCATTCCTCCGGCACCCTCGAAGGGACGGCGCGTTCGCTCTCCGCGACGGCGGAAGAGACCAATGTGCAATCGGCCTCGGTGGCCTCGGTGGCCGAGCAGACGGCGGCGAATGTGCAGGCCGTCGCCACGGCGACCGAGCAGCTCGCTGCCTCCGCCCAGGAAATCGGCTCCCAGGTCTCGCAGACCGCGACCAAGTCGGCGGCTGCCGTCGAGCAGGCCCGTGAGACCAACGCGCTCGTCTCCGAACTCTCCGAATCGGCCCAGAAGATCGGCGAAGTCATCGCCATGATCCGCGCCATTGCCGAGCAGACCAATCTGCTGGCGCTCAATGCCACGATCGAGGCAGCCCGCGCCGGCGAGGCAGGCAAGGGCTTTGCGGTGGTCGCAGCCGAAGTGAAGGGGCTCGCCGATCAGACCGCGAAGGCGACGGACCAGATTGCGACGCAGATCACCGGCATGCAGGGGATTTCGGAGAAATCCGTGGCGGCGATCGCAGCGATCGCGCATCAGATCGAGGAGATGTCCTCGCTGACCGGTTCCGTCGCGGCGGCAGTCGAAGAGCAGCAGGCAGCGACCGGCGAGATTGCGCGCAACGTGGCGGAAGCCGCACGCGGCACGCAGGAATCGACCGACAACATCGCCCAGGTGCGCGAGGCCTCGGGCCAGACCGCATCGGCCTCCGAGCAATTGCTCACCTCCGCCAACGAACTCTCGGAAAATGCCGGCAGCCTGGAAACGGAAGTCTCGCATTTCCTCCAGCGCGTGCGCGCCGGCTGAACTCGAACCGCATAATCAGCACGAACAGCGCCTGCGATGCCCTCGGTGTCGCAGGCGCTTGCTGTTTAGGGGGGTGGTGCGGGCCTCGGCGGGCGCGATTTCGATGGAATTGGGAAGGCATGTATGATGACGTCATTGCAAATAAGGATTGCAAAAACGCAATCATGAAACCCCAGGAATTAAACTTTGCGAAATCATTGTGTCAGATAACACGCTTAATCATAAGATGCATAATGGTGATCTGTACACGTTAAGGGTATGGGGGTTATATGATGAACGGCGTTATGAAGAATCTCTCCATCAAAGCCCGTATCAGTTGGGCCTTCGGGTTGGTTTTGCTGATCTTTGCCGGTGTCTCCGGAAATTCGACGCTGTCGCTCTATCAGGCCGACGATCTGTTCGATGAATATCGTGAAGTGGCGGTGGTTTCGGCCAATCTGATGGATATGCGTGGCGATTTCTATGATGCGCGCATCAATGCCGAGAACTTCCTGCGGACCGGAAACGATGCAGCGCTTCAGCGTGCCCGCGTCATGCTGGAGGAGGCCTTTCAGGAATATGCCGGACTCCGTGAAGTCATCACAAATGCAGAAACGGCGGCCGAGATTGAGGGGCTGCACACGGCCTTGACCGAATATCAGGCCATGTTCGAGCTTCTGGTGCGCGATAACGTCACCGGTAACGCGGCAATTGCGCGTCTCGGGCCCTCCGGCACACGGATTTCGTCGCAGCTCACCGGAGCGGCTGAGGCCTTCGATGAGCGCCGCGACGCGATCGGGCCGGTGGTAAATGCGACGCTTGAAGCTGCCGAACAGATCGCCATGTGGGCCACTGTGATCGGGCTGGTCCTCGGTGGCCTGATCGCGTTCTTCCTCGCCCGCTCCATCGTCACCCCCGTGACCGGTTTGACCGCCGCCATGAAGCGGGTCTCCGATGGTGACCTCACCACCGAGATCCCCGCACGTGATCGCAAGGACGAAGTCGGCGCCATGGCCGCAGCGCTCGCCGTCTTCCGCGAGGCGCTTCAGCGCAACAGGGATATGGAAGAGCAGGCCAAGGCACGCGAAGCGGAAGCCGAGGCAGAAAAACGTGCGGCGCTGGTGAAAATGGCCGACGAGTTCGAGCAGAAGGTCGGCGGTCTCGTGCGCCAGCTCTCTTCCTCCTCGACGGAGCTCGAGGCCACGGCCCGCTCGCTGTCGTCGACAGCGGAAGAAACCAATGTGCAATCGGCCTCGGTCGCATCCGCAGCCGAACAGACCGCAGCGAACGTCCAGGCCGTCGCCACGGCGACCGAGCAGCTCGCGGCGTCATCGCAGGAAATCGGTTCCCAGGTCGCACAATCGGCGACGAAATCCGCCGCAGCCGTCGAGCAGGCGCGCGAGACGAACGGGCTGGTCTCCGAGCTTTCCGCATCGGCCCAGAAGATCGGCGAGGTGATCGCCATGATCAGCGCGATCGCCGAGCAGACCAACCTTCTGGCGCTCAACGCCACGATCGAGGCCGCCCGCGCCGGTGAAGCCGGCAAGGGCTTCGCGGTGGTCGCGGCCGAGGTGAAGGGCCTCGCCGACCAGACCGCGAAGGCGACCGAGGAAATCGCTTCCCAGATCACCGGCATGCAGGGCATCTCGCAGAAATCGGTGGCGGCGATCGGGGCGATTGCCCAGCAGATCGAGGAGATGAGCGCACTTGCCGGCTCCGTCGCCGCAGCGGTGGAAGAGCAGCAGGCGGCCAGCGGCGAGATTGCACGCAACGTGGCGGAAGCCGCGCGCGGCACGCAGGAATCGACCGACAACATCGCCCAGGTGCGCGAAGCGTCGGGCCATACAGCCTCGGCCTCCGAGCAGTTGCTCACCTCGGCCAACGAGCTCTCGGAAAATGCCGGGAGCCTGGAGAATGAAGTCTCGCAGTTCCTCCAGCGCGTGCGCGCGGGCTGACATTCCTGATTCACAAGGCAGCCGGTTTGTCGCCCGCGATACGAATGTGTCGCGGGCGGTTTTATTCAAATCGATCTTCGGCCAAACGACGACGGCACGCCGTCTGTTTCTGTCGCCTCGACCGGATTTCAATTCTCGGGCTGACTGCGCCGTGCCTGACAGAATGATGCTTTGCCATGAATTTCAGCGATTCTGGTGGTTGGAACAGCGTCTCCAGAAAAATCAGAGTGAATCCCCCTGTGGCAATACCGTTCAGATATTTCGATTAAGCGAAGATAAACAGTCTTAGTGTAATTTTGACTTTACGGAATACCTTTAGGTAGCGAAGAATACAAAGAGCAATCGGGGATTTGGTCATGAGGATTAACAGGCCTTCGAGCTTTCGAGCCCTTTCCGACCTGGCCGGGTCAGCTCGGAAAGGACGCTAGGTTGTTGTTTCGGAGCATCACTTTATCCGTCAGCCGGTACCCGACTGACGGATATTCCAGCGGATACAGGAAGGATTGCGGTCATGGCTTCGCGCCCTGTCGATGAACCGGTCATCGCGTCGCAAATGGGTGAAAGCCGCGAGCAGGACCGGCTGGCCGCCCTTGCGCGCTATGATCTTCCCGATGGCGGATCGGAGGCGGATTTCGACCATATCGCCCGGCTCGCCGCCCGGCTCTTCGATGCGCCCATCGGCGCCGTTTCACTGGTCGGAGCCAGCGAACAGGCCTTCACGGGGCGCCATGGCCTCGCGATCGCGAAAACATCCCGCGACGCCTCCTTCTGCCATACCGACATCCTCACCAGCCGTGACATCCTGATCGTGGAGGATGCGGCCCGCGATCCGCGCTTTGCCGACAATCCCTTCGTCACCGGAGAGGCGCAGGTGCGCTTTTATGCCGGCGCACCGCTGGTGACGGATGACGATCACGTGCTGGGACGGGTCTGCGTGATTGATACCAGGCCGCGCCCGCCGCTGGATGAGCGCGAAAAGACACTGCTGGCCGATCTCGCCACCCTCGCCATGGACCGGCTGGAGCGTCGTCGCGAGGAACGGCGCCGGACTCAGACCGAACACCGGCATGCATCCTTCGTGCGCAGCTCCCCCAATGCGGTGATCTGCACCAGCGGATCGGGCATCATCACGGAATGGAATGACGGTGCGACCGCCATGTTCGGCTATGAGGCCAGCGAGGCGATCGGCCGGAGCCTCGACATCATCATCCCGGAGCATCTGCGCGCGGCCCACCACGCCGGCATGCGGCGTAACCTGAAAGGCGAATCCGCCGGGATCGTGGGCAATACCGTGGAATTGCCGGCCATACGCCGGGACGGTTCGCAGTTTCCGGCCGAGATCAGCGTCGCGCAATGGAGAGAGAACGGTACGAAGGCCTTCGGGGCGATCATCAAGGACGCCACCCAACGCAAGCAGGCCGAAGAGCAGCTCTACCGGCTCGCCCATTTCGATCCGCTGACCCGCATCGGCAACCGCACCCTGCTCCACAAGGATATCCGTGAGGCGATCGAGGCGCGCGCGCAGGGTGCGCTGCTGATGATCGACCTCGACGGCTTCAAACTCGTGAACGATTGCTACGACCATCTCACCGGCGATGCGGTTTTGCGCGAAGCCGCACGGCGGATACAGACGGTCTGTTTCGCCATTGGCGGGGTCTATCGTATCGGCGGCGACGAGTTCGGCGTCATCATCCGGGATACCGACCGCAGCAGCACCGAGGATATCGCCTCCTGGATCCTCGATTCGCTCGCCGAGCCCTTCGAGATCAACGGCCAGGTTCTGCGCCTCGGTGCCGGTCTCGGCATTGCCGGGCTGGCTGACGGCGATACGGAGGCGCTGCTCGGCAATGCCGATCTCGCGCTCTATGAGGCGAAGACGTCGGGGGTGGGCCGCAAGGTCGTCTACGATGCCGCCATGCGCGCAAGGCTCGAGGAGCGCCTTGCTCTGCGCGGGGCGCTCGACACGGCCTTCGCACAGGGGCAGTTCCGGTTGTTCCTGCAGCCGCAGGTCGATCTCGAAAGCGGCGCGCTCACCGGGGCCGAGGCATTGTTGCGCTGGGATCACCCGGAACGCGGCTTGCTGGCGCCCGGCGCTTTCATCGCCGAGCTCGAAAATGCTCCGATCGCGGCGGATGTCGGCAATTGGATTCTGGTCGAGGCTTGCCGGCAGGCGATGCAGTTGCGCGAACATCACCGGCGAGACATCCGCATCGGCGTCAATCTCTTCCCCGTGCAGCTGCATCGCGGCGATCTGGTCGCCTGTGTCGAGCGTGCGCTGACCGAAACCGGGTTGCCGCCTCAGGCGCTCGAACTCGAGATCACCGAGACCATCATTCTCGATCAGGACGAGATCGTGATCCCGCAATTGCGGGCGCTGCATGCGCGCGGGATCGGAATCGCCTTCGATGATTACGGCACCGGCTGGGCCTCTCTCAGCCTGCTCAAGCGCTACCCGCTGACGCGTCTGAAGATCGACCGCAGCTTCGTCAGCGACGTCACCCAGGACGAGGACGATGCTGCCATCGTCAGGGCCGTTCTGGCGCTCGGTGAGAGCCTCGGGCTCGAAGTGATCGCGGAGGGTATCGAGGGGATGGAGCAGGAGGCGTTCCTGCGCATGCACCGCTGCCGCGCCGGCCAGGGTTATCTCTACGGCAGACCCGTGCCGCTGGATGCGCTCCTCACCGGACCGGCGCAAGACGATCAGGGGGGCGCGGCGGATGCTTCGGCGAATGCGTCCTCGCGGCTGCGCGCGATCTGATCAGGTCGCAATTCCGCTTCGATCACCATGCGGATCTGACGCGCGGGATCGTAGCCGTTGCGCTCCGCCAGCAGCAGCCAGCGATGGGCGTCGAGCAGATCCTGCTCGACCCCGATACCGAAGCGATAGCTCGATGCCAGCGAGAACTGGGCATAGGCATAGCCCTGCTCGGCCGATTGCCGGAGCAGCGCCGCGCCCTTCTCCGCATCCGCCGGGACGCCGCGTCCGTTCTGGTGCATGAAGCCCAGGATGAACTGCGCCTGTGCCTCACCCGCATTCGCCACGGGTTCCAGCCAGCGCAGGGCGCTCCCATAGTCGCGATCCCGGAAGGCTTCGACGCCACGCGCGAGATCGGCCTCCAACGATTCTTCGGCGGCAAAGCTACCGGAACTGGGAGCCATCAAGAGCAAGAGCGCCAGAGCGAATCCGGCGCGGCGCGCGAAAGGCAAAGCTATGACAGGCATGGGTGCGACAACCATCGTGACAGGCAGGGGAACCAATGCCGGCCACGCTAGCCGCTGAAAATTGCGATTCGTCTTAAGCGGGTTCTCGAATTCTCTGCAAATTTGACGGGAAGATGTGGGGATAACCTCACCCCCGCTCCATCTCCTCCAGCATCGCCACGAGTTCGGTCGAGACCGGGACGCCGTTTTCCATGGAATCGTCGCGGGCCTTGTGGCGGCGGTCGCCGGGGAGGCGGGTCTGGCCGGCATCGGTGAGATAGCCCATCAGATCCTCGACCCGGTCGACGAAGGGCGGCAGGGCGCCGCGCCCGGCCTGCGGGTCGATCAGGATGAAGGACTGGCCGGTATGCGGGGTGTGGGCGCCCGGATGCTGCTTGAGATCGACCTCGCGAGAGAGTTTACCGCCGACGAGCGCGCCGCACATCACTTCCACCATCAGCGCGAGCGCCGCGCCCTTGTGGCCGCCGAAGGCCATCAGCGCGCCGCCATCGACCACGGCTTTCGGATCGGTGGTGGGATGGCCGTCGCGATCGACGCCGACGCCTTCATCGAGGGTGCGGCCCTCGCGGGCGGCGAGCTGGACATCGCCATGCGCCATGACCGAGGTCGCCATGTCGAAGACCAGGGGGCGCGCATCGCGTCGCGGCGTGGCGAAGGCGATCGGATTGGTCCCCAGCGCCGCCTTCCGGCCGCCATGGGGCACGACCGAGGCCATGGAATTGATGAAGGAGAGCGCGATCAGGCCCTCATCCGCAAAGGGCTCCACATCGAGCGAGAGCGCGCCGAGATGGTGCGAATTGCGGATCGCAAGCACCGCGCAGCCATTCGCCTTCACCTTCGCGAGCGCCGCGTCCCGGGCGCGCGCCAGGGCGGGCACGGTGAAGCCGTTCATGCCGTCGACGCGCAGGAAACCAGGTGCGACGTCTTCGAGCAGCGGCTCGGCCCGGCCATCGACCCAGCCCCCGGCATTGAGCGTGGAGACATAGCCCTTCATCCGGAAGACGCCGTGGCTATGGGCGCCGTCGCGCTGGGCGCTGGCGCAATTGAGGCCGATCACCTGCGCCACCCAGGGCGCGCAGCCATTGGTTTCGAGAATGGCTGCCAGGCGGGCAACGAGGGTGTCGAAGGGAATGCGGATGGAATCGGACATCAGGGCTCTCGCGGCTCGTGGTGCTGACGACCCGGCGAACGGATCACGGCTGAGTGCAAGGGTGGAATCTTATCCGTGCGAAGACAATCCGGTTTGCGGCAACGGGGGAGGGGCGTTTGCGCGAACACCCCTCCCGCGCTTCTTCAGCCCGTGGCCGTACGCCCGGCGATCCGCCCCATGGTGAGGCACATGGTGAGCGCGCCACCGCCGATGTAATCCTCGAAGAAGGCGCCGCCCGCCCCCTCGCCAGCCGCATAGAGGCCGGGAATCACGCGCCCGTCGGGTTCAAGCACGCGCGCCTCGTCATCGGTCATGATGCCGCCGAAAGTCAGGGTGATCCCTGGAACCAGCGGGTGCAGGGCGTAGAACGGGCCCGTCTCGACGCGGTGGGCGAGGGTGCGCCTGGGCGGCTCGGCACCCGGCGCTTCGCCGTCCGAGACCTCGGCATTATAGGCCTCGATGGTCTCGCGCGTGGCCTGCGGCGGCAGCCCGACCTTCTCGGCGAGCTCCTCGATCGTATCGGCGGAATAGACGTCGAGGCCGAGGCGATCGAAGGTGTCGAGCACGCCCGAAACCGGACCGAGATCGCGGATCGTCTGGTCGAAGACCAGCGTGGTCAGCCCCTCGGGCTGATCCAGAACCGCCTTGCCATGGGCGACATAGCCGCGTGACTCGTCGATGAAGCGCCGGCCCTCGCGGTTGATGCTCAGCGCATAGGGGATCGCCCGTGCCGGCTGACCGGCGGCGGTCGATTCCGGGCTCACCGCCGCGATGTGCAGCGCCATCATCCCGCCCATGCCTATGATGCCGGCGCCGGCGGCCTGCGCCATGACATGCCCGTCTCCCGTCGCCCCGCGATAGCCGCGCACCATCAGCGCCCCGGCATTGGGATCGGAGAATGCTTCGAGCATCGCCGTATTGGCGGCATAACCGCCGGTGGCGATGATCACCGCAGGTGCACGGTAATCGATCAGCCCGTCTTCATCCTGCACCCGCAATCCGGCGATTGCACCGCGCTCATCGACAAGGAGCTGGCGCGCCTTCACATCGGTGAGCACGCGCCCGCCATGGGCTTCGATGCGCTCGCCGAGCAGGCGGAAGAATGGCGGCATGCCGACCCATGCGCCGGGGCCGACATTGCGTGCCGCGACCCGGTTCGGCGGGCGCTCTTCCGCTGCGAGGAATTGCGCGCCGTGACCCTCGAGCCAGGCGATATTCTGCGCGATATCGCGCGCCATCGCCTCGAAGATGGCGCGGTCGCCGCGTTCCTGGGTAACGTTGAAATAGTCTTCGACATAGGCTTCGCGCGCATCGGCGCTGTCTTCGAGCGGAAGCGAGAACGTCCCCGCGGCGAGGATCGAGTTGCCGCCGATCCGGTTCGCCTTCTCGACGAGGACGACGGATGCGCCTGCTTCCGCTGCCTGCAAGGCTGCGGCACAGCCCGCCATGCCGCCGCCGATGACGACGACGTCGACGCTTTCACTGCGCTCGGGTGCCGCGAATTCGGCGGCATGC
>PXAW01000637.1 GCA_003567055.1 Hyphomicrobiales bacterium | reverse complement strand
GCCGCCGGGGGTCTCACCCTTGCTCTCGGCCTTGCTCTCGGCCTTGCGCTCGCCCGCCACAGGCCCCCGGATGACCTCCTGCAAGGCCTTGCGGATGGCGTTCTGGCGGGCCGGGCGGATGATCTTGCCGCCGGTGAGATCGGTCACGTAGAACACGTCGACCACCTTTTCGCCGAAAGTGGCGATATGGGCCGAGGCGATGTTCAGATTGAGCCGGCCCAGAGCGGTGGTGAGATCGTAGAGCAGGCCTGGGCGGTCGAGCCCGGTTACCTCGATCACCGTGAAGCGGCCCGATGCGGTGTTGTCGAGCACGATTTCCGGAATCACCACGAAGGGCTTCGTGCGCTCGCGCGGCTGGCGCCGGCCATCGACGAGATCGGCGATCTTCACCTCACCCTTCAGCGCCCGCTCGATCGAGCCGGCGACCTTCTCTGCGCGGCGCAGTTCGTCCTCGTCCCGATCAAACGCGCGCGAGAGAAAGATCGTATCGAGCGCCATCCCGTCCACCGTGGTGAAGATCTGGGCATCGACGATGTTGCCGCCGGCGGCGGCACAGGCGCCGGTGACGATGGCGAGCAGGCGCGGATGGTCCGGCGAGACCACGGTGATCTCGGTCACGCCGCGAAAGCCGTCGGTCTCGAACCCGGTGGCGACGCTCTGGCCCGCCGCATCGGCCTCGCGCATGAAGCGGGCGTGGCGCTCGCGGAAGCGCTCGTCGGCCTTGAGCCAGTAGCCCGGATAATGCCGCTCGGCATAGGCCGCGAATGCGGCATCGCTCCAGTCCGGCAATTGCGCCCGCAGCCGCGCCTTCGCCTGGTCGATCCGCGCCGGCCGCGCGAGATCGGCATCGCCGCCGCCCAGAACGAGCTCGGTCTCGCTGTAGAGCGTGCGCAGGAGCTCGCCCTTCCAGCCGGTCCAGACGCCGGGCCCGACGGCGGAGATGTCGGCGACGGTGAGCAGCAGCAGCAGCTTGAGCCGCTCCATCGTCTGCACCACGCCGGCGAAATCCGCGATCGTGCGCGGATCGGAGAGATCGCGGCTCTGGGCGATGGTCGACATCAGAAGGTGATGCTCCACCAGCCAGGCCACCGTATCGGTCTCGGCCCGGGTCAGGCCGAGGCGTGGCCCCAGCTTGCGCGCGATGCGGGCGCCGACGATGGAGTGATCCTCCGGTCGCCCCTTGGCGATGTCGTGCAGAAACAGGGCCACGTAGAGCGCCCGGCGATGGCTGATCGTGTGGATGATCCGGTCGGAGAGCGGATGGGTATCGCCCAGCCGCCCCGCCTCGAGGGCGGCGAGATGGCCGATCGCGCGGATCAGATGCTCGTCCACCGTATAATGGTGATACATGTTGAACTGCATCATCGCCACGATCCGCCCGAAATCGGGGATGAAACGGCCCAGCACGCCCGTCTCGTTCATGCGCCGTAACACGCTTTCGGGCTTGTTGCGCGAGGTCAGGATGTCAAGAAACAGCGCATTGGCGCGTTCATCCCGGCGCAGATTGGGCGTGATCAGCTTGAGCGAGCGGGTGGCAAGCCGCGAGGCATCCGGATGGATCGCCAGATCATGGCGGTCGGCCTCGCGAAACAGCGCGATCAGGTTGACAGGATCACGGCTGAAGGTCTCTTCGTCGCGCACGCTCAGGCGGTTGTTCTCCACCACGAAGGAGCCGATCGCACGCCGGCGCCGCGCCGCGCCGCGCAGGCCGCCCAGACTGCCGATGAAGCGATCGAGCATCGGTATCCGCTTGGCCTGGCGCGCCTCCATCGCCGCGCAGACGATCGCGGTGAGATCACCGACATCCTTGGCCGTGAGGAAATACGCCTTCATGAAGCGTTCGACGGCGGAAAGACCGCCGCGCTCGGAAAATCCGAGACACTCGGCGATGAGCCGTTGCAGATCGAAACTCAGCCGCTCCTCGGCGCGCCCGGTCTCGAAATGCAGATGACAGCGCACGCGCCAGAGAAACTCCTCGCAGCGCTGGAACAGCCGCAATTCCTGCGCCGTGAACAGCCCGGCACCGACGAGCGCCTTCACCTCCTCGACCTGGTAGACGTATTTGCCGATCCAGAACAGCGTGTTCAGATCACGCAGGCCGCCCTTGCCGTCCTTGACATTGGGCTCCACGAGATAACGGGAGGCGCCGGCCTTGCGCACGCGCGCGTCGCGCTCGCGCAGCTTCGCCTCGACGAATTCCGCCGCCGAACCCTGGACCAGCTCCGCATCGAAACGCTGCTTGAGTTCGCCGTAGAGCGCCGCGTCGCCGGCGAGATGGCGGGTCTCGAGCAGGGCGGTGCGGATGGTGAAGTCACCGCGCCCCTCGCGCAGGCATTCATCGACGGAGCGGGTGGCATGGCCCACCTTGAGCCGCAGATCCCACAGAATGTAGAGCATGGCCTCGACCATGCTCTCGCCCCAGGCTGTCTGTTTGTAGGGAAGCAGAAACAGCAGATCGACATCCGATCCCGGCGCCAGCGCCCCGCGCCCATAGCCGCCGGTGGCGACGATCGAAAGGCGCTCGCTGGTGGAGGGGTTCTCCACCGGATAGAGAATGCGGTTGACGACCCTGTAGATCGTTTCGACCACCGCATCCATCTGCCGCGACAGGCGCCGCGCGCAGGCCAGACCATCGGCCTCGGCAAACAGCCGCTCCCGCGCATGGGTGCGACCATCGGCGAGGATTGCGCGCAGATCCGGCACGATCCGCTCGCGCAGGGCACCGGCATCGCCGAATGGACGTTGACGATGCTCGGCTTCGAGCGTGGCGAGAAGAGAATCGAGGCGTTCGCGAACCATGCCCTCTCATAAAGGATTTCGACGCAGGACGCATCGGCGATTTTCGCCTGCCGCCGCTCCGGCGGGCGGCGCGCTACATCCCTGCATCACCAGGGCCTTCGCCGAGCGCATAGCGCAAGATCGCGACATCGGATTCCGCCGCGCGCAGGGCGGCGTCGAGCTTGCGCCGGACATGGAGGCTGCGGCCGGTATAGTTGCGCCTGCGGGCAAGGCACTCGTCGCGACGCGAGATCGCCCGCAGCAAGGCCGTGCGCTCGGCGACGGGTTGGTCGTCCCCGGGCATATCTTCGCGGGCACGGCCCTGGATCTGATGGTTCAGTGACACGTCGTGACCTCGACCGGCGGGTTCAAGGCCCGCGTTGCGATGATGACGGATTATGCCGCAGCTTTGCCGCTCCAGAATGCCGCGTCAATAAAAATATGAGCGATATCAGTAATTTAGAATTGGAATGATGACAAACTGGATCGCTGCTGCGGTTGCTTCAACCGCGATCTGCGATGGAACCGCCCGGGTTCAGCCGCGCCCGTTCATCGTCGACAACCGGGCGGCCGGCGGCTCCCGGTGTGTCGCGCGGACGGGCCGGCAGGGCGGTTTCGGGGAAGCGTTTGCGGTATTCTTCGAGGAAGTCGAACAGCGTATCGCTCGATGTGACGCGCGTCGCCAGCGTCCTGAAGGCGTCGGTGTCGAGGGAATCGGGGGCGGCGGCCACGGCGAAGGCCCCGGCATCCTGCGAATCCATCATCTGATCGAGGAATTTCGCCCGCAGCCGGTCGAGGGCGATCGCCTCGTCGGCGAGCGTATAGGCGATGGCGGCGCGCAGGACATCCGTGCGCTCGCGCCGGTTGAGTTCGTTCCCGTCCTGCCAGCGCCGCCCGGCCAGCGCCTCGTGCGCCTCGCCGGCCTCGCGCCAGCGCCGCGCCGTCCACAGGATGTCGGCGCGCAGGCGGTCCACCTCCGGCCCCTCCGTATCGGAGAGGATTTCGAGGGCGAGATCCGTGCGCGTGAGATCGGACAGCGCCCGCGCTTCGAGCAGGATGCGCGCCTGGCGGATCGATTCCGGCAATTCCGGCAGACGCGTCTCGGCCAGAACCTCGCGCGCAGCGAGCGGCTCGCCCTCCATCAGGTAGAGCGTGGCGAGACGCGCCGCGACGGTGGCGCGCGCCGAGCCGTTGAGGCGGTTATCGACCTGATGCCGCAGCAATTCCGTGGCCTTGTCGATGAGATCGAGTTCGACCAGCCGGTCGGAGAGCTGGCGCACGATCTCGTCACCGCGCCGTCCGATCGGCAGGAATTCGCGGAAATCGAAGAACAGGGCCACGGCCTCGACCTGGTCGAGCGCTTCGTCGCGCCCGCCGAGGAAGATCTCGTCGAAGATGCGCGCGGTCTCCTCGTGCAATTCGCGCGAGACGGGGTGATCGGGGAAGAAGGTCCCGGCATTGCGTGCAGCGACGAAAGCGTCGCGCCAGCGCCCTTCCTCGGCATAGAGCTGCCCGAGCAGGCCGAGGGTACGCACCTCCACCTCGTCGCCGCGCCAGGAGACGATGAGACGCTCAAGCGCCGCGATTGCCTCGGCGGCATCGACCGTACCGCGTGCCACGCCGTGCTCCAGCCGCAGCAATTCCGCCTGCGCGGCATAGGGGCGCGCAGCCTCCTCGGCGAGGCGGGTCAGATTGGCGAGCGCCTGTTCCGGCTGGCCGATGGCGATGTCGATCCGCGCTTCGAGCAGATGCAGCGCATCCGGCGCGACCGAGCCGGGGGCCAGTTGCGCCAGAGCCGTCGCCTCACGGCGTGCCAGGTTGATTTCACCCTCCGCGAGCGCGGCCTCGGCAAGGCTGAGGCGCATCGCGCCCTGGAGATCGTCGGGATAGGCCTCGAGCAGCGGCCGGCCATGGCGGAACCCTGCGATCGCCTGCTGCGACCGGCCCTCGCGCGCATCCAGCCAGGCCCGCCAGAGCAGGATTTCGCGATCGCTGTCCTGTTCGGGATGCGACAGGATCTCGCGGGCCTCGTCGAGACGCTCCATCGCCATGGCAGCTGCGGCTTTCAGCAGCAGCCAGCGCCTTTGCGTGCGCCGGTCCGGCTCGTCCTGCGCGACAACGTCGAGCACGCCCGAGGCTTCCGTGGCCAGCCCGTTGGCCAGCATGAAGCGCGCGACATCAAGGCGGGCATCGCCGCGTTGCGAGGGTCGGGCCTCGATCACCGCCTCGAGCTGCTCATGCAGGCGCCGGCGCACGGCGCCACCCCGGGCATCGCGCCAGGGCTCGGCCTCAAAGACCGCTTCGTCCGGGATCTCCCCCTGCGCGGTCTCGCCCGCAGCCGGCGACGTGCCGCTGATCACGAGATCGCGCGGACGCGATATCACGACGTCGTCCTCGCGCACCCGCACACGCAGATCATCCGCGAGAGCGGCGACGGCGGCGCCCTGCACGGTCTGGAGCAGCTTGAATTCCACGAAACGCTGGTCGCGCGGCAGATTGCGCGGCTCTCCCGAAGCGGTGGCGACGGCGATGCGCATGCCGGTCTCCGGCGCATCGATCCAGTGCACCGCAGAAACGTCGGGCAGATCGATCGCAACGACGTGACGCCCGGAATCGTCGATATCGGGACGTACCGTCACCGGCATCGCGGCGCGGTCGGGATCGGCATCGATGCCGAGCGTCCAGCCCGATTCATGCGGCGTCAGGTGAGCCAGCCTCGGCTCGGGGAGGGCGAAACGCACCGTGACGAAACGGCCCTCGCGCAGGATTCCGTCGAGCCGCGCCACGGCTTCGCTCGCTTCAGGCTGCGGATCGAGGGCGAGCGGTGTGCGCGTATCGAAGATTACCCGCAGAATGCCGCCATGGGCGAAGGCCGCGGCAGGGACGGCCTCGCCGAAATCGAAATCGAGGCGCAGGGATGACGGCATGGCGTCGTCCGGGCCGGGCAGGAAGCGCCCGCGCGCATCCTCGGTCTCGGCGCTCTCGCGGGCGGGAAGCTGCTCACGGATCAGCTGTTCGATGCTCGCGACGGGGGTAGCCGGGGCGCGCTCTTCGGCATCCGCCGTAACCGGCATGGCATCAGCCGCCTCGTTCTCCTCCGGACCGATCAGGACCGGCATGTCGGCGCCGGCATCGGATGTATCCGTTCCCGGGATGAGCGCCGGCAGATCCGGCGCGACGATCTCCTCGAAGCCGTCCAGCGGCTCGATATCGACGACATAGCTGCCATCCTCGTGGAAACCGCGCGCATCGAAGCCGCGCTCCAGAAGCAGACGGACCGTGAGATTGCCGTCGGCATCGTTCTCCTCGTGCGCCCTGATGCCGGGAATGCCGGCCAGCGGACGCTCGGCCTCGAGGCGGAACGGGTCACCGAAGCGCAGTTCGAAAACGTCTTCCTCGGCCCGGCGGCTGATCGCCGTGGGGACCGGCGGCTCGAAGACGAGCCGGGTCAGCGTCGGCAATTGCGCCACGCGCACGGGCAGCGGACGGATCGGCGTTTCCTCGCGGCGCTCGCGCTCCTCCGCGATCAGCTGTTCGGCGGCGCGGGCCCGCCGGGCCAGATCGGCCACGACTTCCGGCGGCAGGCCGGGCAGCATGCCGCTCCAGCGCTCGGGCAGGATGTCGATGAAGACGAGTTCCCCGGCATGGATCACGTTGACGTTGAAATTCTGGGTGAGCGCCATGCGCATGCCGGTTCCGTCCGGATCATGGCGCACGACGGAGATGTAGGCCGGCATCTGTTGCGCCAGCCTTTCGCTGCGGATCGCGGCGGGCTCCTCGAAGGCGATCACCATGACACCGTTGGCGGAGCGGGCCTCGACGCGGACCGGTTCGGCGAATTGCAGCAGGATGCGTCCGAAGCCTTCATCCTGCTGGCCGCGCACACTCACTTCGCCCGGCTCGGCGGCCATGGCGAAGCCCGACGCCCAGATGGCGGCGCCGAGGGCGAGCCCGCAACACGCGATCAACATGAAGATCGCGGCGCGGACCGCCCGGATCGGTCCGGCTCTCCCGATTGCACAATGCGCGGGAAGCCCGGGAAACAGACGCATCGACATATCCCGTTACGCAGGGCACGCTCACCGCGCGAAACCCGCGCGGCCCGATTGTTCTAGCGCAACGCGGCTAACGGGGCCTTAATTCCGTGCGCGATCCCCGCTCGCAATCCCCGCGCGCGATTGCGCCGCCCGGTGCGAGGCGCTATCCAGATGCCATGAACGGCAAACCCGACGGCGCTGGCGGCGCCGGGCGAGAATCGACTTTCCGGCAGGCGGCCCGGGCCGGTCTGCGCTCGCGCGCACCCTTCGCCGCCCTGTGGGCGGCTTCGGTGCTGCTGCCGCTGCTGGTGCTCGGCCTCGCCGCCTCGTGGAGCTGGTACGGTGTCGAGAGCGAGGCGCGGGCCCGGGTTCAGCGCATGGTCGACATGATGCACGAGCATGTCCTGCGCAGCCTCGATACCCAGGAAGCGATTCTCGAAGCCATTGATTACGGCATGGACCAGAGCGACTGGGAGAGCATCGCCGATTCGCGCCGGCTGCATGTCCTGCTCGCCACCCTCAACCGGCGCTCGCCACCGTCAGGCGGCATCGTGCTGGTCTCGCCCGACCGCGAGATCGTGGCCGGCAGCGCCGAATTCCCCTTCACCCCCATCAATGCCAGCGATCGCGACTATACCCGGCCCGAAGCCCATCGCGACGAGCGGGTCTATATCGGCGAGACCGTGGTCGCGCGACCACGCGGACAGAGGGTCTTCCCCGTCAGCCGCGCCCGCAGCCGCGCAGCCGAGGCGGGCGGATGGATCGTGGCCTCGTTCGCGCCTGATTATTTCGAGGATTTCTACCGCGCGGTGCGCGAGAGCGACGAGGATGCGGCGGCTCTGGTGCGCAGCGACGGCGCCGTGCTCGCCCGGATTCCCTCCGGCGACGAGGCCAGTGAAGCCGGCCAGAGGCGCGAATCATGGCGCCTGCCCTCGGATGAAATCGTCGCTGCGGCTCTGGCGGAGAACCCGGATCAGGGTCTGATCGATGCCGTCTCGGCACATGACGGCAACCGCCGGCTCTACGCTTACCGGCGGGTTTCGGGATATCCGCTCTATGTGGTCTACGGCATGAGCCGGCAGACCATGCACGCGGCCTGGCTGCGCGAACTCGTGGCCCATGCCGCCATCGCCTGGATCGCGGCCATGGCGCTTCTGGTTCTGACGGCGCGGATCCAGCGGGCCGCCCGGCGCGAGCGGGTGGCGCTCGCCGATGCCCGGTTCGAGGCCGAGCGGCGCGCCGAAGCGGAACGGCGACTTGCGCACATGCAGCGCGTCGATGCGCTCGGGCGGATCGTCGGCGGGGTTGCGCATGATTTCAGGAACATCGTCCAGGCCATGCGCGGCGGCGCGTCCCGCGTGGCGAAGCGCGCCGATGACCCCGACGAGGTCCGCCGCATTGCCGGCATGATCGACGCCTCGGCCGAGCGCGGTGCGCGTCTGATCGAACGCATGCTCGCCTTTGCCCGGCGCGACCAGATGCCGACGGCGCAGTTCGACATCGCTGCGGCTCTGGCCGAAATCTGCGACCTGCTTGAGCGCACGATCGGCCCGGCTCATCGCCTGGCATGCGAGACCGAATCCGACCTGCCGCAGGTGGCGGGGGACCGGGCCGAATTCGAGACCGCGCTGGTCAATCTCGTGCTCAATGCCCGCGACGCCATGCCCGATGGCGGCCCGATCCGGATCGCGGCGCAGCGTGAGGCGCCGGACGAGGCGGCTGCGGAAAATCCCGGCGCGGCGGCACGGATCATCGCGATCACCGTCACCGATGCGGGTGCGGGTATGGACGACGCGACGCTCGCGCGTGCCGGCGAGCCGTTCTTCACCACGAAACCGGTCGGCGAGGGGACGGGGCTCGGCCTCGCGACCGCCCGCGCTTTCGCCGAGCATGCCGGCGGCACGCTCGAGATCGCCAGCGTCGCCGGAGCCGGCACGCGCATAACGCTGCGCCTGCCCGCCGTCTGACCCGTCAGCGGACCACCACGCCTTACGGAAAGGAAGTTACGCAACCCTGTATCGGTTGCGCAATTTTCGCGCTGTGTCCCTTATACCTTTGGCGAAGTTACACGAAGTCGATTCTTGCTCTCTCGTTACGGAACATGGGAGGAATCGCTTTGGAAAACACGTCGGCATTTGAACCGACGACTTTCGCTTTGAGGAAACCAGTTCAGGAGGGACACGAATGTCCAGCAAGATGAAACTCGCCGCGCTTGCCGCCGGCGTCAGCCTCGCCATTCTCGCCGCACCGGTGGCTCAGGCCCAGCAGGCACGTATCATGACCGGTCCGCAGGGCGGCTCCTGGTATCCGCTCGGCGGCGCATTCGCCAACATCATGAGCGAATACGGCGTCAACCTGCAGGTTCTGCCCGGCGCCGGCATCGCGAATGTCCGCGCCATCGCGACCGGACGCGCTGATATCGGCTTTGCCAATTCGATCTCCACGGTGGACGGCCTTGCCGGTCGCGAGCCGTTCGAGGGGCCGCAGGAAAACGTCTGCAACGTCGCGACGCTCTATCCGCAATATTTCCAGATCGTGGCGCTGGCTGATGCCGGCATCGATTCGATCGAGGATTTCGCGGGCAAGTCCGTGGCGATCCAGCCGCGCGGCAACACGGCGGAGTTCGTGACCGCACAGGCGCTCGAAGTGGCCGGCCTCACCTATGATGATCTCGGCCGCGTCAGCCACGTCTCCTACACGGATGCAGTGTCCCTGATGCGCGACAACAACGCCCAGGTCTTCACGCTCGGCACCACCGTGCCGGCCTCGTCGGTGATGGATCTCGCTTCCTCGCGCGACATCAAGCTGATCAGCATGCCCGACGACAAGTTCGAGGCCATGCGCGAACTCAACCCGGGCTACACCAAGCTGACCATTCGTGGCGGCAGCTATCCCGGCCAGGACGAGGACGTGCAGGCGGTGGGTTACGCCACGCACATCATCGCGCGCTGCGATCTCGATGACGACGTCGTCTACAACCTCGTCGAGGGCATGCACGCGAACATGGAAGACCTCACCTCCATCGTGCGCGTGATGGCCGATACCAGCATCGAAGTGATGGCGACCGATACCGGCGTGCCGATGCATGCGGGCGCGGTGCGCTTCTACGAGGAACACGGCGCGAT
>PXAW01000242.1 GCA_003567055.1 Hyphomicrobiales bacterium | reverse complement strand
GCGGAAGATCGGCCCTTCCGGCGCCTCGTCCGCGCGCCAGACGCTGGCCTTGACCGCGCGATCCCAGGCCGGACGGCGCGGCGGGCCTGCCGGAGCCTCGCCGGGCTTGCCCCCAAACTTCTTGTCACCAAAACTCTTGTCGCCGAACTTCTTGTCGCCGAACTTCTTCTCACCGAACTTGCCGCCGGGCTTGTCCCCGAATTTCCTGTCGCCAAATTTCTTCTCGGCGAACTTCCTGTCGCCGCCGGCCGTGCCGCCGAAGCGCTTGTCGCCGCCAGCGGGCTCGGGAGCACGGCTCTGCGCCGGCTTCCTGTCACCCTTATGCGCCCATGCCGGCGCTTCCGGCTCGGGAGGCAGCGGCTCGCGCACGGGGCTGGCGAAATCGACGCCCGCTTCGTTCGCGAGCTTGTCACCGAGCTGATCCTTGAGCACACGGGTGCGCACCTCCTCGACCTGTCCGATGGGCAGATCGCCGAGCTGGAACGGGCCGAAGGACAGGCGCAACAGGCGGTTCACGCGCAGGCCCAGATGTTCGAGAATGCGCTTCACCTCGCGGTTCTTGCCCTCGCGCAGACCCACCGTCATCCAGGCATTGTCACCCTGCACCCGGTCGAGCTTCGCCTCGATCGGCCCGTATTCCATCCCGTCCACGACGAGGCCGTCTGCGATCGTATCGAGCCGGGCCTGATCGATCACGCCATGGGCGCGCACGCGGTAGCGGCGCAGCCAGCCGGTATCGGGATGGGCGATCACCTTGGCGAGGCCGCCATCATTGGTGAGCAGCAGCAATCCCTCGGTATTGATGTCGAGGCGCCCCACCGCGACGACGCGCGGCAATTCCTCGGGCAATTCGTCGAACACCGTGGCGCGCCCTTCCGGATCGCGGGCGGTGGTCACGAGGCCGCGCGGCTTGTGATAGAGCCACAGCCGCGTGCGCTCCCTGGCCGGCAGCGGCTCGCCATCGATCAGGATCACATCCGCAGGTGTGACGTTGCGCGCCGGCGAATCCAGCACCTCGCCATTGAGGCTGACGCGGCCCGCCTCGATCAGCGCCTCGGCATCGCGGCGCGAGGCGACGCCGGCACGGGCGATCACCTTGGCGATGCGATCGGGTGCTGCGGGGTCACGCGGGGCTGCGGGCACGGTGGCGCCGGCGCTCTTCTTGCCGCCATAGGGTTTGCCGCTATGGGGTTTGTGCCCCTTGTCGCCCGGTGCGGCGCCTCGCGCGCGGCTCCCGGGACGGTCGTCTCTGGTTTTCATCATGCGCGCCTGATAGCAGAGTGTGAGGTACGATGCGAGCGGCAAAACGCGCTGCCAGCGGGGGATATCGAAGCCGTGAACACCAGAGGCCAGCCCGATCCGATGCAGATCGCCTTCGACGAGGCACGCGCGGCCGGCGCACGCGGGGAGGTGCCTGTCGGCGCCGTGGTGATTTGCGGTGAAAAGCTGCTCGCAAGGGCGGGAAACCGTACCCGCGAAGGCAGCGATCCCACCGCCCATGCCGAAATCCTCGCCATCCGCGAGGCGGCCCGCATCCTCGGCTCCGAGCGGCTGATCGGCTGCGATCTCTATGTGACGCTCGAGCCATGCGCCATGTGCGCAGCCGCCATCTCCTTCGCGCGGATCAGGCGGCTCTATTTCGGCGCCTCGGATCCCAAGAGCGGCGGTGTCGAGCATGGCGGGCGCTTCTTCGACCAGCCGACCTGCCACCACGCGCCGGAGGTCTATGGCGGCTTTCGCGAACGCGAGGCGGCGAGCCTGCTGCGCGATTTCTTCCGCGAGCGCCGCGATGAAACCGGCTGAGCGCGCGGATCAACGGATCGGTCGCGCCGCCCCGTCGGCGACGGCAAGATGCAGGCTTCCATCCGGCAGATCGGCAAACAGGGCCGGATCCGCCCCGGTCATCCAGACCTGGCCACCAATGGCGGCGAGCAGGCGGTAGAGCGCGGCGCGGCGCATCGTGTCGAGATGGGCGGCGACTTCGTCGAGGAGGACGATCGGCGCGTGTCCCGTCATGCTGCGCACCAGCGCGGCATGGGCGAGGACGAGGCCGATCAGCAGCGCCTTCTGCTCACCCGTCGAGGCGAGCCCGGCGGGAATGTCCTTCGGCGCATGGCGCACCAGCAGATCGCTCGCCTGCGGCCCGAACAGCGTGCGCCCCGCCGCCCGGTCGCGCCCGCGTTCGCTGCGCAGCCGTTCGCGATAGGCGTCCTCGGCCTCGAGCGCGAGCCCGGCATCGGGGAAGGGCGAAGCGTCATCGCGCGCCCGTGCGATCAGGGCGGCGAGCCGCGTCACCGTCTCGGCGCGGGCGACGGCGACGGCGATGCCGAGCTCGGCGATCTCACGCTCGACCGCATCGAGCCAGCGCGGATCGCGTGCCCCCTCCTCGAGCAGCCGGTTGCGCGAGCGCGTCGCGCGCTCCAGCGCCGCGACCCGGCTGCCATGGCCGGAATCGACGGCGAGCACCAGCCGGTCGAGGAAGCGGCGGCGATCACCGGCGGGGCCGCAAAACAAGGCGTCGAGATCGGGCGTCAGCCAGACGAGGCGCAGATATTCGGCAAAGGCGGCCGGCGATGACACGGTGTCGCCGTCGATCCGGCATATTCGCGCCGCGCGCCCGCCCTCGGGATCGGGCTGGAGGCCGACGCCGCAATTGAGCACCGGCTCGTCGGGCCCGCGATCGAGCGCGGCGAAGACCGTGAAGCCGCTCGCCCCGTGGCGCAGCATCTGCCCGAGATCGGCCCGGCGCAGGCCGCGCCCCGGCGTGAACAGCGAGATCGATTCGAGGATATTGGTCTTGCCGGCGCCGTTTTCTCCCGACAGCGCCACGAGCGGCGCGTCTGTCACGAGCGACAGGGCGGCATAGGAGCGAAAATCAGTGAGCGCGAGACGTGTGATGCGCGTGCGCGCAGAGGCCTGCGCCGCAGCGGTATTCCCGACCGGTCCGTGTTCAACCATCGCGTCGCGCGCCAATCCATCCATCTCCCGGCGCAAGCTGCGCATGCGGCCCCTGCCGAGGGCGCGCCAGCGACGGCGCCGTCACACCCGCATCGGCATCAGCACGTAGAGCGCGGCTGCACCTTCCCGGTCCTGGATCAGCGTCGGCGATCCGGGATCGGCCAGTTTGAGAATTGCCGTATCGCCGCCGAGCTGGCCCATGATGTCGAGGAGGTAGCGCGCATTGAAGCCGATATCCAGCGCCGCCGCCTCGTATTCGACCTCGATCTCCTCCGTCGCCGAACCGGAATCCGGGTTGTTGACGGTGAGCGTCAGCCGGCCATCGGCCAGGGAGAGCTTCACGGCGCGCCCGCGCTCGGAGGAGATCGTGGAGACGCGGTCGACGGAGCGGGCGAACTCGTCGCGATCGACGATCAGGGTCTTGTCGTTCCCTGCGGGAATGACACGCTGGTAATCGGGGAAGGTCCCGTCGATCAGCTTGGAGGTGAGCAGCACACCGCCGAAATTCAGACGGATCTTGGCCGCAGAGAGCTCGACCTGGATGGCATCGCCAGAATCCTCGAGCAGCTTGAGGATTTCCGCCACGGCCTTGCGCGGCACGATCACGCCGGGCATGCCGGTCGTGCCTTCCGGCGCCGGCACCTCGACACGGGCGAGACGATGCCCGTCCGTCGCGACCGCGCGCAGGACAGGGCCCTCTTCGCCATCAATGGCATGCAGATAGATGCCGTTGAGATAATAGCGCGTCTCTTCCGTCGAGATGGCGAATTGCGTCTTCTCGATCAGGCGCTTGAAATCGCCTGGCGGCACCGCGAAAGCGTGGCCCATCTCGCCGGCGGCGATATCGGGGAAATCCGTTTCCGGCAACGCCTGTAGCGTGAAGCGCGAACGCGACGAGCGCAGCACCATCTGGGTGGAATCACCGCTCACTTCCAGCGAGATCTGCGCGCCCTCGGGCAGCTTGCGCACGATGTCGTAGATGACATGCGCGGGCACCGTGGTGGCCCCGGGCTGCGTGATCTCGGCGACGATGGTCTCCGTCACCTCCATGTCGAGATCGGTCGCCTTCAGGCGCAGACCGCCGTCATCGGCGCGCAGCAGCACGTTCGACAGGATCGGAATGGTGTTGCGCCGCTCGACGACGCGGTGCACGTGGCCCAGCGCCTTCAACAATGCGGCGCGCTCGACTGTCACTTTCATGGCCGACCCGTAAGGCTGGAAATCAAGGAACGCTCATCGACGCAGCGTGCCGCATCGCGACGCGCTTCGCCATGCGGCGGGGCGGCAGATTGGCCAAGCTGACAGGGAAACGCAAGGTGTTTCGCGTTTCCTCACCCCCGATTTCGCGATTGCGAACAGGTTTTTTTTCAATCCTGCAGCATGCGCTTGAGCAGTTCGACCTCTTCGCTCATCGCCGCATCTTCGCCGAGCGCCTTCTCGATCTTGCGCACGGCATGCAGCACGGTGGTGTGATCGCGCCCGCCAAAGCGACGCCCGATTTCCGGCAGCGAGCGCAGGGTCAGCGCCTTGGAGAGATACATCGCGATCTGACGCGGGCGCACCACGGCGGCGGTGCGGCGCTCGGAGAGGATATCCGAGCGCGAGACGTTGTAGCGCGAGGCGACCAGCTTCTGGATCTCCTCGATCTTGACGCGCTTCGGCTCACGGTTGCGCACCAGATCGCGGATCGCGTTTTCCGCCGTGTCGAGGGTGACGGCGGTGCCGGTGAGCGTGGCATGCGCCAGAAGCCGGTTCACCGCACCCTCCAGATCGCGCCCGTTGGTGGTCACGTGGCGCGCCACATAGGCGATCACGTCCTCGCTGACGTTCAAGCCGGCATGCTCGGCCCGCACCGCGGCAATGCGCGTCGTGAGGATCTTGATGCGCAGCTCCTCGTCGAGCGACCCCACCTCGACCACGAGCCCGCCCGCGAGGCGCGAACGCGCCCGCTCGTCGAGGCTCTCGAGATCGGAAGGCGGACGATCGGCGGCGATCACGACCTGACGCCCGGCATCGATCAGCGCATTGAGCGTGTGGCCGAATTCCTGCTGGATGGTCCGGCCCTGGATGAACTGGACATCGTCGAGGATCAGGAGATCGATCCCGCGCAGCTTCTCCTTGAAGGCATGCGAAGTCTGCGCCTTCAGGGAGGCGACGAAGCCGTACATGAAACGATCGGCGGTGAGATAGATCACGCGCTTGCCCAACCCGCGCGCCTCGTGCCCGATCGCATGCAGGAGATGTGTCTTGCCGAGGCCGACCCCCGCATGGACGAAGAGCGGATTATAAAGCGCCGAACCCTCGTGCCGGGCGACGCGGTCGCCGGCGGCATGGGCAAGCGCATTGGAGCGCCCGATGGCGAAATTCTCGAAGTTCAGACGCTGGTCGAGCGGCGCGCCGGCAATGTCACCGGCGGAATCCGCCTCGCCGGCACGCGCCGGAGAGGCGCCGCGCCCCGCGCTCGCGGCATGCCCGCCCGACCGGGCATCATCACCGTCGAGGAAACCGACCCGGCCCGATGCTGCGGATCCCCGCGCGTCACGGCCCTCGGTGAGCGGCATGCGCCCCGCCGCATCGGCATTGCCGGAGGCGGGCTGCGTAGCCGCGGGAGATTGTGCATCAGCATGTGCGCGCCGCTGGCTGGCAGGCTCGCGCATCATCGCCCCGCGCACACTCAGAGCGAGACGCTCGACACGCGAATCCTCGGCGCGGTAGATCGCGAGCACGCGATCGAGATAATGCGCCTCGATCCAGCTCTTGAGGAAACGCGTCGGCACGCTGAGACGGGCGCAGCCGGCCTCGCAGGCAGTGAGTTCGAGACGCGCAAACCAGCTGGTATAGACGTCCTCGCCGAGCTCGGCGCGCAGGCGGCGCTTGACGCGCGCCCAGATTTCGCCGGCATCGCTCGGCGCCGCCCCGTTATCGTGATCCTGCCCATGCATATCGTCGCGAAAACCCTGACGCGCTTCAAACGGCGCCTTCGTGCCACACAGACCGTTTCCAGGATCGCCGCCGGCGCGCGCCGCAGGCTGCACCCCGCTTCCCTGTCTCGCCGTCTTCAAAGCGGAGGCCGCGCCCCGATTTCGATCCTCTCCGCTCATGAGCATGTCTTTCGTGCCTCCTCACACCGACGAAAAAACGAGCGCTGCCCCGCCGCAAACGGTGCGCAAGCGTCGGAAGATTTCTTTTGTTTGCCACGGACCGTTTTGCCACGGGCCACGCAGCCCGATCCTCGTGACAAAGTAGTCACAGGGTTGACGCGATACTCAACCTGTCAGGGGATACGCGAGAGAGCGCGTTGCAATCAGCCTCTATTCAAGAGCATTATCGCTGAAGACTGTGCCTTTACAAGGTTTTCGCCGTCGAACAACAATGCAGCCCCCATGAATAAAGTTTGATGGTGCTTGTTTTTTTCTGATTACTCACCGCGTCACCGGCGAAGTCCCTGAACTCTACACAGCCCCTCGGGGGGGTGCAACAAAATGATTCGAAAATTTCGCGCATCCGATTCGCCGCGCGCAGCGCCGCCTGCGCATGCCGCAATAAGCCTCTGTCACCCTTACCGTTTTGTGTACAAATTATGTCGCGAGCGTCAGATACCCGCCGCTCAGCCGGCTCAGCGATTCGCCTCACAAACCACCCACGCGGATGCCGATCAGGACGCTTACCACTTAAGTATCTGAAATATAAAGACTATTTCTGCGCACTCACCGGCGGCATTTCGAATGATCGCGGCCCCTGTCTTTCCCCGAGAGTCAAGTGGAACGAAACCGGAAATATGACCGGACAAGTCGGTGTTGCGCCATGACATGGTCGCAATGTGCGAAGCGCCCGGTCCCGGCCGTACCGATCCCGAGCGCCTGAGCCGGCGTGAACATTGTTCGCAAACGCAAAAACGCCCGGCCTAAGGCCGGGCAATTTGAGATCGTATTCATAAAGAAAAGCGAAGTATTCACAACGAGCGCATGATGCGCCCGCGCACAACCGCGCCTCAGCTCGCCGGAGCGGCCACCGCCTTGACGCGATGGGCCAGGCGCGAGACCTTGCGTGAGGCGGCGTTCTTGTGAACGATGCCCTTCTGCGCCGCGCGCACGATGATCGGCTCGGCAGCCTTCAGCGCCGCCTGGGCGGCACCGGCATCGCCGGAGGCAATCGCCTCTTCGACCTTGCGAATGAAGGTACGCATGCGCGAACGGCGCGCCTTGTTGACTGCCGTGCGCTTGACGATCTTGCGCGTCATCTTCTTGGCCGAAGTGGTATTGGCCATGTCTGTCGACCCCGTTTGTTCAAAGCCCTACCCCGGCAGGTGCCCGTCTGGGCCTGCGGAGGGTCGGCGAATTTCTGGCTAACCCGTCGGCGTGTGCGCCTTGCGCAACACGTCCCGTGAGCCCGGGCTTATATCGTTTGCACCACCGCGCGTCAACGCGTTTCCCGCAAAAACAGCGCCCGCGCCGCGCATCCCTCAATCGGCCCCGATCAGCGCCGCGAAACGGGTGAGATCGACATTGCCGCCGGAGAGAATCACGCCGACGCGTTTGCCGGTGATTTCATCACCTGCGGCGAAGGCTGCCGCCGCCGCGAGGCAGCCCGTCGGCTCCACGATCAGCTTCATCCGCTGGGCGAAGAACCGCATCGCCGCGACCAGCGCCTCGTCGCTCACGGTGACGATGTCATGCACCCGCTCGCGGATGATGGGGAAGGTGCGCGCGCCAAGATAGGGGGTCATCGCGCCATCGGCGATGGTGCGCGGCACCGCGATCGTGACGATCTCGCCCTTGCGCAGGCTCTGCTGACCGTCATTGCCGGCTTCCGGCTCGACGCCGATCACCTCGCAATCCGGCGCGAGCCGGCCCGCCGCCAGCAGACCGCCCGCAAGCAACCCGCCACCGCCCAGACATATATAAAGACGGTCGAGCGGGCCGACCTCCTCCAGAAGCTCCAGCGTGGCGGTGCCCTGCCCGGCCAGAACGTCGTCGTGATCATAGGGCGGGATCAGCGTGAGACCGCGCTCGCGCGCGAGCGTCTCGCCGATCGCCTCGCGCGATTCGCTGAAGCGGTCATAGCTCACCACCTCGCCGCCATAGCCGCGCGTCGCCGCGACCTTGATGGCGGGGGCGTCGTGCGGCATCACCACCGTGACAGGCACGCCGAGCAGCCCGCCGGCGCAGGCGATGGCCTGGGCGTGGTTGCCCGAGGAATAGGTCACCACGCCGCTCTTGCGCTGCGCCGCGTCGAGCGCCGCGACGGCGTTATAGGCGCCACGGAACTTGAAGGCGCCGGTGCGCTGCAGATTCTCGGCCTTGAAATAGAACGACGCCCCCGCCAGCGCATTCGCCGTGCGCGAGGTCAGAACCGGCGTACGATGCGCCACGCCCTTCAGCCGGGCAGCGGCGCGCTCGACATCCGCGATGGTGGCGTAACCGGAAGACTGGCCGGCCGGGCCGGCGGAGACGGGTTTATCGCTCATGCTTCATGCATCCTTGAAATCGGGCTTGCGCTTGTCGACGAAGGCGGACATGCCCTCCTTCTGATCAGCGGTGGCAAAGACGGCGTGGAAGACGCGGCGCTCGAAACGCACGCCCTCGGCGAGCGTCGTCTCATAGGCGCGGTTGACGCTCTCCTTGACCATCATCGCCACCGGCGTCGACATGCCGGCAATGCTGCGCGCGGTCTTCAGCGCATCCTCGAGAAGATCCGCCGCCGGCACGATGCGCGACACGAGCCCGGCGCGCTCGGCTTCCTGCGCATCCATCATGCGCCCCGTGAGGCACATCTCCATCGCCTTGGCCTTGCCGACGAAGCGCGTCAGACGCTGCGTGCCGCCGGCGCCGGGCAGAACACCGAGCTTGATCTCGGGCTGGCCGAATTTCGCGGTATCGGAGGCGATGATGAAATCGCACATCATGGCGAGCTCGCAGCCGCCGCCCAGCGCGAAGCCCGACACCGCCGCGATGATCGGCTTGCGCCGGCCTGCAACCCGGTCCCAGGCGGTGATGAAATCGTCGATATAGGTCTGCGGGAAGGTCAGATCCTGCATTTCCTTGATATCGGCCCCGGCGGCGAAAGCCTTCTCGGATCCGGTGATCACGATGCAGCCGATCGCGTTATCCTTCTCGAACCCGTCGAGCGCCAGGTTGATCTCGGCAACGACCGTGGAATTGAGCGCGTTGAGCGCCTGCGGGCGGTTGATGGTGATCAGGCCGACGCCGCCGTCGCGGGTATCAGCGAGAATGGTCTCGTAGGTCATTGCAGCCTCCTCGTCTTCATGCCCCCGCAGCGGGGGCCTTTTCGCTTTCCTCTATGGCTAGAGAAGCGGGGACGCGGGCGCAACGGGAAAGCGCGCCGGCACCCATGCGCCATTTGATCGACAGGGCGCGGCGACCGTGCCAGTAGATGCATATATAAAGACGGGAGCCCCATCATCATGCTGTCGGAGATCGACATTGCCGGGATCGGCGCCTTCGCAGCCGCCCTGTTCATCGCCGCCGCCTCGCCCGGGCCCGGTATAGCGGCGCTGCTCGCGCGTGTGCTCGGACGCGGGCCGCGCGGTGCCTTCGCCTTCACCTTCGGTCTGGCCTTCGGTGACGTGATCTGGCTAGCCTTCGCCATGGCCGGGCTGATCGCGCTGGCACAGAGCTTCGCCGGCCTCTTCCTCGTGGTGAAATATGCGGGTGCGGCCTATCTCGCCTATCTCGCCTGGCGGCTGTGGACGGCACCGGTCAGCGGGCAGGACATCCATGCCGATACGCGACGCGAATCGCCGGTGAAGCTGTTCCTCGCCGGCCTGGCCGTGACCATGGGCAATCCGAAGGTAATGGTCTTCTATATCGCACTCGTTCCGCTGATCTTCGATCCGACCCGGCTCGGTCTCACCGGCTTCGTGCTCGCCTCGGTGGTGGCGCTTGCCGTGCTGGCCGTGGTCTTCGGTATCTATATCGGCCTCGCGGCGCGGGCCCGGCGCCTGTTCACATCGCCGCGCGCCCTGCGCCTGATCAATCGCGGATCGGGCACGGTGATGGCCGGCGCCGCGATCACCATTGCGACGCGGTGACGGCGACGGATCATCCGCCCTCACCCGGCCCCTTGCCCGGCCCCTTGCGCTGCGCCTCGCTCTGACCCGCCTGCCGGTTTTC